>JAYZVT010000302.1:0-4654 GCA_036155355.1 Pseudomonadota bacterium | reverse complement strand
AAGTGATGAATGCCTTCAAGATCATCCTGTCGGATGCGAATGTGAAAGGCATCCTGGTCAACATCTTTGGCGGCATCATGCGTTGCGACATCATCGCGGAGGGCATCGTCGCGGCGGCCAAGGAGATGGATATTTCCGTGCCGCTGGTGGTTCGTCTGGAGGGCACCAATGTCGAGTTGGGCAAGAAGATACTGAACCAGTCGGGGCTGGCGATCATCGCCGCCGACAATCTGGACGACGCGGCCCGGAAGATCGTGGCCAAGGTCAAGGAGGCTGCGTAATGGCCGTCCTCGTCGACAAGAATACCAAGGTCATCTGCCAGGGTTTCACCGGGGCCCAGGGCACCTTCCATTCCGAACAGGCGATCGCCTATGGCACGCGCATGGTCGGCGGCGTGACGCCGGGCAAGGGCGGATCGAAGCATCTGAACCTGCCAGTGTTCGACACGGTTGCACAGGCAGTGAAGGCGACGGGGGCCACGGCCTCCGCCATCTATGTGCCGCCGCCTTTCGCGGCCGATGCCATCCTTGAGGCCATCGACGCCGAAATCCCGCTGGTGGTGTGCATCACCGAAGGCATCCCGGTGCTCGACATGGTCAAGGTCAAGCGCGCCCTGCAGGGGTCGAAGACCCGGCTGATCGGGCCGAACTGCCCCGGCATCATCACGCCCAACCAGTGCAAGATCGGCATCATGCCGGGACACATCCACAAGCCGGGCTCGGTCGGCATCGTGTCGCGTTCGGGCACGCTCACCTATGAAGCCGTGGCGCAGACGACCGCTGCGGGCCTCGGCCAGTCCACCTGCATCGGCATCGGCGGCGATCCCGTCAACGGAACCAATTTCATCGACTGCCTGGAATTGTTCCTGGCTGACCCCAAGACCCAGTCGATCATCATGATCGGCGAAATCGGCGGATCGGCGGAAGAAGACGCGGCGGATTTCCTCAAGCGTTCCAAGATAAAGAAACCGCTGGTGGGCTTCATCGCCGGCGTCACCGCGCCACCCGGACGGCGCATGGGCCATGCGGGCGCCATCATCTCCGGCGGCAAGGGCGGTGCGGAGGACAAGATGGAGGCCATGCGTTCGGCCGGCATCGCGGTCGCCAATTCCCCTGCCGCGCTTGGCACGACGCTGGCCGGTCTGCTGGCGCGCAAGTCCTCGAGGACCACTTCAATGGGCAAGAAGTCTGCTCCGGCGAAGAAGAAGGCAGTGGCAAAACCTGCGAAGAAGAAGCCCGCCAGGTCGGCCAAGGGCAAGAAGGCGGTGAAGAAATCTGCTGGCAAGAAGGCGGCAAAGACATCGGCCAGGAAGCGCAAGCGTTAGAAGTGCCAGTTTGTTCACACGGTCGCCTGGCTGGCCGGCGTATCCCTTCCGGGATCATGAGAAAGTGACCCTGTACTGAGCGTGCGGGGCGACGGCGCTTGGTCTGGTGCGACTTCCGGTATTATATCGGTAACGTCGGCCTGCGCCACTCTTGATTCGCGGTGGCGGACCGGCTTATCAGGGGCCGGGATCCTTCCGATCCGGAAAAGGGTGGCCAATGTCCAGGCAGGACCTGAACCAAGTCTTCGCCCGCACGTCGTTTCTGCACGGCGCCAATGCGGGCTACATCGAAGATCTCTACGCGCGCTTCCAGCAGAATCCGGCGTCGGTCGATGCCCAGTGGCGCGCATTTTTCGAGCAGCTGCGGGACAACAAGGACGAGGTGCTGGCCGAATCGCGCGGGCCATCGTGGAAGGACCCGCAATGGCCAGTCGCAGCAAATGGCGAGCTGGTCAGCGCCATAGACGGCGACTGGGCGCCGGTCGAGCAGGAGCTGGGCAACCGGCTGCGCGCACGCGTCCAGGCAAAGGGTGCGGAGTTGCCCAGCGACCTGGCTCTGGCGGCGACGCGGGATTCCGTGCGCGCACTGATGATGATCCGCGCCTACCGTGTGCGCGGGCATCTTGCGGCCCATCTCGACCCTCTGGGTCTGGAGCGCAACGAGGCGCATCCCGAGCTGGACCCCGCATCCTACGGCTTCACGCCACGTGACCTGGATCGCAAGATTTTCCTCGACTACGTGCTGGGGCTGGAATTCGCCAGCATCCGCGAGATCATCGGTATCCTGCAGCGCACCTATTGCGAGCATATCGGCGTGGAATTCATGCATATCTCCTCGCCGGAGCAGAAGGGCTGGATACAGGACCGTATCGAAGGCCGGGACAAGGAAGTGACCTTCACCCCGGAAGGCAAGAAGGCAATCCTCAACAAGCTGATCCACGCGGAGTCCTTCGAGAAGTTTCTCGACGTGAAATACACCGGCACCAAACGGTTCGGCCTTGACGGCGCGGAGTCCATGGTCCCGGCGCTGGAGCAGATCATCAAGCGCGGCGGCCATCTGGGGCTGCGTGACATCGTCATCGGCATGCCCCATCGCGGGCGGCTGAACGTGCTCGCCAATGTTATGGGCAAGCCCTATCAGGCCATCTTCAACGAGTTTCAGGGTGGGTCGTGGAAGCCAGACGACGTGGAAGGCTCGGGCGACGTCAAGTATCACCTCGGCGCGTCATCCGACCGCGAATTCGACAACAACAAGGTGCATCTGTCGCTTACCGCCAATCCATCGCATCTGGAGATCGTCGATCCAGTGGTGCTCGGCAAAGTGCGCGCGAAGCAAGATCAGTTGCGCGACAAGACGCGCAGCCAGGTGCTGCCGCTGCTGCTGCATGGCGACGCGGCCTTTGCCGGCCAGGGCGTGGTGGCGGAGTGCTTTGGCCTTTCCGGCCTGACGGGGCATCGCACGGGCGGCTCCATCCACTTCATCGTCAATAACCAGATCGGCTTCACCACGGCGCCGCATTTCTCCCGGTCCTCGCCATATCCATCCGACGTGGCACGCATGATCGAGGCGCCGATTTTCCATGTGAACGGCGATGATCCCGAAGCTGTGGTGCATGTGGCGAAAGTTGCTACCGAGTTCCGCCAGGAATTCCACAAGCCTGTCGTTATCGACATGTTCTGCTACCGGCGCTTCGGCCACAATGAGGGCGACGAGCCGGCATTTACGCAGCCGCTGATGTACAAGCGCATCCGCGAGCATCCGGGCGTGGTGCAGATCTATTCGGACCGCCTGGTTGCCGAGGGACTGGTGACGGCGGACGACGTCGAGACGATGAAGTCCGAGTTCAGGAACCGTCTGGAGCAGGATTTCTCGGTCAGCAAGTCCTACAAGCCCAACAAGGCGGACTGGCTGGACGGAAAATGGTCGGGCATCAGCCTGGCCGAGGAGGGCGCGCGCCGGGGCAAGACCGGTGTGGAAATCGACAAGCTGAAGGAAATTGGCCTCTCCATCTCGAAGGTTCCGGAAAATTTCAACGTCCACCGCACCATCGCCCGCTTCCTCGAAGGCCGTCGCAAGATGATCGAAGACGGAAACGCCATTGACTGGTCGCTGGCGGAGGCGCTGGCATTCGGTTCGCTGGTCAGGGAAGGATTCCCGGTGCGTCTCTCCGGCCAGGACTGTGAGCGCGGTACCTTCTCGCAACGTCACTCCGTACTGAACGATCAGGAGACGGCGGAGAAGTACACGCCGCTGCAGCATCTGGCCGCCGACCAGGCGAGATTCGAGGTTATCAACTCAATGCTGTCCGAAGAGGCCGTGCTCGGCTTCGAATATGGCTACACGCTGTCGGAACCCAACGCGCTGGTGATGTGGGAGGCGCAGTTCGGCGATTTCGCCAACGGCGCCCAGGTCGTGTTCGACCAGTTCATCTCATCGGGCGAGCGCAAGTGGCTGCGGATGTCGGGACTGGTGTGTCTGCTCCCGCATGGCTACGAAGGCCAGGGGCCGGAGCATTCATCCGCGCGCCTTGAGCGGTTCCTGCAATCCTGCGCGGAGGACAACTGGCAGGTGGCCAACTGCACCACGCCCGCCAACTATTTCCATATCCTGCGGCGCCAGTTGCATCGGGGCTTCCGCAAGCCGCTGGTGCTGATGACGCCGAAGTCTTTGCTGAGGCACAAGCGCGTGATCTCGCCGCTGTCAATGATGGGGCCGGATTCGAGCTTCCACCGGGTGCTGTGGGACGACGCCGAGGCGCTCAAGAACGAAAAGATCAAGCTGGCCAAGGACGACAAGATCAAGCGCGTCGTCATGTGCTCCGGCAAGGTCTATTATGATCTCTACGAGGCGCGGGAAAAGCTGGGCGTGAAGGACGTTTATCTGCTGCGGCTGGAACAGCTCTATCCCTTCCCGGCGCGGGCGCTGATCGATGAACTGAAGCGCTTCCTGCACGCGGAGATGATCTGGTGCCAGGAGGAGCCCAAGAACATGGGCGCATGGACATTCGCGGAGCCGAATCTGGAGTGGGTGCTCGATAATATCGGCGCCAAGCACAAGCGTCCGGTCTATGTGGGACGGCCGGCATCGGCGGCGACGGCGACAGGCCTGATGCAGAAGCATCTGCACGAGCTGAATACGCTGACCAGCGAGGCGCTGACCGTCTAGCGGTCGGGCGGCCCCCGCAGGGCGGCTGACCTGTTGTCGAGGGGCGCGATCTGCTCCGAAAGCGGTATCCACTTTCGCGGATCATGCTCTAGGATATTGCAGCGCACACAGGCGGTGTGTGCGCGAGGCAGAGAGGCACGACATTCATGGCGACGGAAATCCGT
>JAYZVT010000301.1:0-4346 GCA_036155355.1 Pseudomonadota bacterium | reverse complement strand
CTCGATCAGGACCTCGGTGGTGGGCGAGGCGTCGTGGCCGCCCGCGACGAACAAGAATTAATCGGTCTTGTTGTTGGGGATGACGCCACCGGTGCCGCCCAGCGAGTGGGACGGGCGGCTGATGGGGGGCAGGCCGACCTGGGACAGCGCGTCGGCGGCGATGGCCATGGCATGCGCCTTGTAGCGTTCCTTGCGGTCGGCCTCGCCGGAGGCCCATTCGGCCTCGAAGGCGTCGACGGCCGCCTTGCGGGCGGCAGGGTCGGCGTGTTCGGCGGCAAGCGCGTCTAGCGCCTCGCGGTGGCGGGCGCGGTCCTGCGCCTTGATCTCGGTGGCGTTGGCGAGATGCGAACGCGGGGTCTCCAGGCCGATCTGCTCCATCGCCTCGCGGAACAGCTTGCGGTCCTCGGCCTTGTCGATGGCGGCTGCGTCGGCGCCGATCATCTCGACGTCCCACTGGTCGAGCACGCCCATCTGCTTGAGCGACAGCGCGCAGTTGAGCGCGGTCTGGCCGCCCATGGTGGGCAGCAGGACGAGCTTGTCGCCGGGCCGGGCGGTGCGCTCGGTCTCGATGATGCGCGCGACGACTTCCGGCGTGATCGGCTCGACATAGGTGGCGTGGGCGAGATCGGGGTCGGTCATGATCGTCGCCGGGTTGGAATTGACCAGGACGATGCGGTAGCCCTCGGCCTTCAGCGCCTTGCAGGCCTGGGTGCCGGAATAGTCGAACTCGCAGGCCTGGCCGATGATGATCGGACCGGCGCCGATGATGAGAACGGCATCGATATCGGTACGCTTTGGCATGCGGGCACTTCCGGTCTGGCTTCGACGTGGCCGTTGCGGCGGGCGTACCGAAACGGGCGGCCGAAAACCGCCCGGTACGTCACGCTGAAACTGCTGGCTGACGGGGGCTTATAGGGCAGGAACCGGGGCCATGTAACCCCCGGCATGGCGGAAATCTGGGGAGGGTCAATTGGTGGGTACCGAGGCTTCCTCCTTCGGCCATTCGCAGCCGGGAGGGGGAGGGATGGCGGGGTATTGGTCCAAGCCGCCAGATTGTACTAAGTAATAAAAGTCCCTGCTTTGTTCCAACCAACCTCGCCAGCGTCCGAAAAACGCTTCCTCGGAAAGCGGAATCTGATCGGCGAGCATCTTGCCGCTGCCATCTCCCCAGTGGCAATGATGCTCCGTCCCGGGTGGCAGCTCGACCGACGCGTCAACAAACGCTGATTCGAACCCCTCCAATTCGCTCACATTGACTTCGGACAAGTCTACATGTCTTAGCGCGGAGCCTGAAAAAACGGCTCCGCTGAGATTCACGAATTGTAGATCCAGAGGCGAAATTGCAGTTCCGAACAACCTTGCTAAACTGAGATTAGCTCCTTCGAGCGCTGCGCCGTTGAGTTTCGCGCTATCGATTTTCGCTAATAGAAGCCCAGCTCCATTGAGCGTTGCGCCACCGAGGTCCGCGCGTGTGAGTACTGTATAGGCGAGGTCCGCGAGTTCGAGATTTGCCAAGCTGAGGTCGGTGTTATCAAGTCTTGCTGCAACAAGATTGGCGCCTTTCAGCCTTGCACCGAGGAGGTTCGCGCCTTCGAGATTTGCCAAGCTGAGGTCCGCACCGTCGAGCTTTGCATTGTAGAGATCTGTACCTTCAAGCTTTGCGGACTCGAGATTCGCTCCACGCAAATCCTTTTCACGAAGATCCGGTTTCGGAAACGCAGCCAGCATCGCTGTTCGCCGCTCCTTCCACGCATCCTGAAACGCCTTTTCCTCAGCTGCGTCGGCAAACTGGCGGTTCGACAGCGCCAGCGGATTGGCGCAGTTGCGCTTTTCACCCCCGTCCTCTGCCACGCGCCTGTCACACCAGCGGGCGCGGAACTCGGCCTCGGCGATTTCCAACCCCTGCCAGTCCTTCGGTTTCTCGGTGAAGATCACTTCCCGCAGGTCCACCGAGGCGATGCCGCCCTTGATCGTCAGGTCGAAGGCGCCAGTCTTCATGACCGTCATCCACGCGACCCATACGCAAGTGAGCAAGGCAAACGCCCTGATTGGCGTGTGTCTGGTACCGTCGCCCATCTCGAAGGCCAGCGTCGAAAGGCTGCTGAGGCAAACCGCGACGGTGACCAGCAGTACGATGCCGATGAAGCCGGTCATCAGCGGTTCGTGCGCAGGCATGGAGCGCCACCAGTAGCCGAAGAGCACGACCGGGCCGAACCCCCAGGCCAGAGCATAGGAAACGGCGGAAGCAAGCGCCCCCATGGCGCGCGGTCGCACGCAGGTTTGATCCTCGGCCGGTTTCCGTATCCAGTCGCGCAAGCGCAGTGCTGCCTCGATGACGATCCAGGGATGGATTCGCTCGGCGAGCGGAATGCCTTTTTTCCGCGCGTCTGCCTTAGCGAGCAATGGCCAGAGCGGTTCGAGGTAGATGTGCAGGTAGATGTAGAACGCGGCCGTCAGCACCGAACCGGCCCAGAAGAAGGAGGTCACCGGCACCGAAATGCCGAGCAATGGCAGCCTGGTGTCGACATTGGGGAGGAAGAATGCCGCGTCCTTGACGCTGGCGAGGGTGACGCCGGCGAAGACCAGCGCGCCCATCAGGGTGAACCAAAGCGCTCGGCCGTTCTTCACGATCTCGTTGGCGCGATCGAGGATGACTTCCTGATCGACTTCCGGTTCCGGATCGGGCGGTGTCCGGCGCCTGCTGCGCCCGCTGCGCCCATTCTTCGACCTGCTTGCTTCCCCTGCCATGCCATCCCCCTGTTGGCTCCGGCAAACTATGCTGCCGAGTCTGAAACAACGCAAGGTTGCGGTCATGCCGCGACATGCCATCCATCCGGTTCCGGCTGTTCCATTCGCGGGAGGCCTGGGATTCCGGCTCGCCGGCAATGTTGCCGGCGCCGAGGCCGCGCGCGACAAGGAGAGATCGCCGGCAAGCGTCGGGATTCGCAAGGCGGTGGATGAAGAGGGGGCTGGAGGCGGCGACCGGGCCGGCCTCAAGGTTCGTTGCGCGCCGGGAGGCGATGAAGCCGGCGGGCTATTCCGCGGCCTCGGCATCCTCGACGCGGATCACGACGGGGTCGTCCGTCACTTCGTCGGCGCCTGCGACGACACCCGCTTCGGCGATCGTGCGGGCATATTCTTCGGGAACGGGCTCGACATTCCCGCCGTCGAAGCCGCCGATGCCGGCCGACAGGGCGTAGCATGCCAGTTCGACCGTGCGGGGGATGCCGACGGACTTTCCGTCGCGCTTGCCCTTCTCGTAATACTGGATGACCCGCTTCTTGAGCCCGAGCAGCTCGGCGACATCCTTCTGCTTCAAACCGAGGCTCTTGCGCCAATCCCTGAACTGGTCGGGTGTCATTGCAATCGCAACCCTTCGACTGACCTGACGGCAGCGTTTTTCGCTCCCGCGTAAACAAGCGTGTTTTTCTCCGGAGCGCAAGAAAGAAAAAATGCACGTGGTGCGCCTTGGCGGTTGACAGAAGCGCACGGGGTGCACATATTGGGTTTCGAAACGCACGGTGTGCGCATCAGTACTGTTCGAGGACAGCTATTCGGCGAAACCAAGTGCCGGGTTAACCGTCTTCACAGGATTGGGCCTCACAATGCGGCAAACACGAACCATCAAGGGAGTACGAAGATGCTTTCGGACATCTATCTCGGACGAGCCTTCATTGCCCCGCGCAAGATGGACATACATCGTCATGCCACGTTCTCTTGCAGCCTGGCAAAGCTGGCGGCCAGGATGCGGGCGATATTCACCCGCCACTGACCCGAATTCGCCGACACGCAAAAGGGCCGCGGATCGTTCCGCGGCCCTTTTGCGTTTCGCGCCACAAGCACCGAAGCGCTTGCGTCACACGGCCATGCGACGCTAATGCTAACCTAACGTTCGAAAGGTGACGGCCCGCCTTGATGCGGCGGCAACGGAGGTAGGCGCATGCGCTGGCGCGGCAGACGGCAAAGCACCAATGTCAGGGATGCACGCGGCCAGGGCGGCGGGGGTTTCGGCCTTCCCGGCGGCTTCGGCATGCCTCGCGGGCGGGGCCCGGCCATCCGCATTCCCGCCGGCGGGCGCGGCAGAAGCGGCGGCATGGGGTGCGGCACGCTGATCGTCATCGGCGTGGTGCTGTGGATGCTCGGAATCAATCCGCTGACGCTGCTCGGCAGTCTCGGCGGCGGGCTGGGTGGGGGACTCGGCCCCTCGGTCGTCCCCAACCGGCCGGCGCCACAGACGCAGAACCAGTCCGGCACCCAGCGCAAGGACGAGATGACCCAGTTCATCCGCACCATCCTGGCCTCGACCGAGGATGTCTGGGCCGGAATCATGAAAAGCTACGGCAAGC
>JAYZVT010000300.1:0-3736 GCA_036155355.1 Pseudomonadota bacterium | reverse complement strand
CGAGGAGCGGCAGGAAGACGATTGCCTGATACATCCCCGCCTCAGCCCTTCATCAGGTTGATGTCCTCAACCGCGATGGAACCGCGATTGCGGAAATAGACG
Source organism: Pseudomonadota bacterium (assembly GCA_036155355.1). Lineage (GTDB taxonomy): Bacteria > Pseudomonadota > Alphaproteobacteria > Rhizobiales > Methyloligellaceae > JAYZVT01. Next base: position 3,634 of record JAYZVT010000300.1, on the reverse strand, counting down.
ACAACGATAGCGAGGCCGATGGCAGCCTCAGCGGCAGCGACTGTCAGAATCAGCAAGGCGAACACCTGGCCGACAAGATCGCCGAGATGGGCGGAAAAGGCGACGAAGTTGATGTTGACGGCGAGCAGCATCAATTCGACCGACATGAGAATGACGATCACATTCTTCCGGTTGAGAAAGATACCGAAGACGCCGAGGGTGAACAGGATCGCCGCGAGCGTCAGGTAATGTGAAAGGCCTACTTCCATCGCTGCTTCCCGGGCCTCAGATGCCCTTGCCGGACTCCACCTGCTTGATTTCTATTGCGTCTTCCGGGCGCCGGGCGACCTGCTCGGCGATGTTCTGCCGCTTCACGCCCTGCTTATGACTGAGCGTGAGGACGATGGCGCCAATCATGGCGATAAGAAGAATGATACCGGCGGCCTCGAAGAAGTAGACATACTTCGTGTAGAGAATGCGCCCCAATGCCTCGGTATTTGAAATGTCTCCGGCGGCATTGAAGGGGGCGGCCGGCACGGCGACAACACTGCCCGCCGTCGCCCATGTGGCGAACACCAACGCCAATTCAATAAGCAGGATAATGCCGACGGTGGCGCCGACAGGCAGATACTGGGCAAAGCCGGCGCGCAATTCAGCGAAGTCCACGTCCAGCATCATGACGACGAAAAGGAAGAGGACGGCGACCGCGCCGACATAGACGACGATCAGGATCATGGCGAGGAACTCCGCGCCAAGAAGCACGATTATCCCGGCTGAATTGACGAAAGCGAGAATGAGAAACAGCACCGCATGGACGGGGTTGCGCGCCGAGATGACCATGAAGGCCGACGCGACTATGACGGCCGCGAACAGGTAGAAGAAGATGCCTGCGATTGTCATGGTTGCCGCGTGTCCCCTGCCCCGTCCTAGCGGTATGGCGCGTCGAGCGCGATGTTCTTGGCGATCTCACGCTCCCAGCGGTCGCCATTGGCCAGCAGACGGTCCTTGTCGTAGTAGAGTTCCTCGCGGGTTTCGGTCGCAAATTCGAAATTCGGGCCCTCGACGATAGCGTCAACCGGGCAGGCCTCCTGGCAGAAGCCGCAATAGATGCACTTCACCATGTCGATATCGTAGCGCGAGGTGCGGCGCGTGCCGTCGTTGCGGCGCGGGCCGGCCTCGATGGTTATCGCCTGGGCCGGACAAATGGCCTCGCACAGCTTGCAGGCGATGCAGCGTTCCTCGCCGTTGGGATAGCGACGCAGTGCGTGCTCGCCACGGAATCGGGGGCTGAGAGGACCTTTTTCATAGGGGTAGTTGAGCGTCGCCTTGGGGCTGACAAAATACTTCATCGCCAGCCAGAATGCGGAAACGAATTCCAGCAGCAGCAGGGACTTGGCGGCTTGCATCAGTCCGGTCATGAGCTTGCTCCCATTCCCCTCACGGTGCCCACCCGGTGTATTGCAGCACACCGGCGACCACGACAACCATGGCCAGCGACATCGGCAGAAAGACTTTCCACCCCAGCCGCATCAATTGATCGTAGCGGTAGCGGGGCACTATCGCCTTCACCATTGCGAACATGAAGAAGACGAAACAGACCTTGAAGACGAACCAGAAAACGCCCGGCAGCCAGTTGAATGGCGCGATGTCGAAAGGCGGCAGCCAGCCGCCGAGGAACAGGATCGTCGTCAGGGCGCACATCAGGACGATGGCGACATATTCCCCGAGCATGAAGAGCAGGTAGGGCGTGGAGGAGTACTCGACCATGAACCCGGCCACCAGCTCTGACTCCGCTTCGGGCAAATCGAATGGTGGACGGTTGGTTTCGGCCAACGCGGAAATAAAGAATATGACGAACATGGGGAAAAGAGGCAGCCAGAACCAGTTGAAGAGGCCCAGCTCACCTTTTTGCGCCAGCACGATGTCTGTGAGGTTCAACGATCCCACGCACAACAGAACGGTGATGATGACGAAGCCGATAGAGACTTCGTAGGAGACCATCTGCGCGGCGGATCGGAGCGCGCCAAGGAAGGGATATTTCGAGTTTGAAGCCCATCCACCCATGATGACGCCATAGACCTCCAGCGAGGACACGGCGAAAACGAAGAGAATTCCCACGTTGAGATTGGCTATTGCCCAGCCCTCATCCACTGGAATGACGACCCATGCAATCAATGCCAGTACCGAGGACACCAGGGGAGCCAGCAGGAAGACACCCTTGTTGGCGCCAGCGGGAATTACCGGCTCCTTGAGTACGAATTTGAGGAGATCGGCGAAGGACTGTAGCAATCCGAACGGACCGACCACGTTGGGACCACGGCGCATCTGCACCGCAGCCCACACCTTGCGGTCGCCGTAAAGCAGGAAGGCAATGATGATGAGCAACGCCACCAGCAGGGCGATACTCTGGACGCCGATGATGGCGACTGGCCAGACGTAATTTGTGAATACGTCAGCCATGGGTGCCGGTGGCCTTTTTCCTGTTGGCAGAAACGAGTGCGCTCATCTGGGCCATGGTGGCCGATGCGCGGGCGATCGGGTTCGTCAAATAAAAATCGGCAATGGCCGGCGTGAATGCCTTCGACGTGACTTTGCCTCCTGCCTTGGCGAGAGCCTTAATGGCATCGTTGCTGGCCGGCGCGATACTGTCGAGCGCCGCCAGATGGGGGGCGGCTTGATACATGCGTGAACGCAGCGCATTGAGGTTGTCGAAAGGCAACGGCATCTCCAGCTTGCCGGAGAGTGCGCGAACGATGGCCCAGTCCTCGCGCGCCTGTCCGGGCGGGAACACGGCCCGGGCTGTCATTTGCGGACGGCCCTCGGTGTTCACAAATGTGCCGCTCTTCTCGGTATAAGCGGCGCCGGGCAGGATGACATCGGCACGATGAGCGCCCTTGTCGCCGTGAGATCCCTGATAGATGACGAAGGCCTTGCCGAGGGCGTCCATGTCGATTTCGTCGGCGCCGAGCAGATAGACGGCGTCCAGCTTGCCTTCACCGGCGGCCTTGACCATGCCTTCGACATCGAGGCCGCCCTTTGCGGGCAGGAAGCCGAGATCGAGCGCGCCGACACGAGAGGCGGCCGTATGCAGGATATTGAAGCCGTTCCAACCCTTGGAAATGACGCCGGTGTCGTGCGCCAGAGTCGCTGCAAGCGCGACGATCGCTGCCCCCTCCGGGCGGGCGAATGCGGACTGGCCCACTATCACCATCGGCTGTTTTGAACGCTTGAGCGTCTTGTGGAAGTCGAGCTTTCCGGCAACCAGGTCTTGGAGCGTGTCAGGGCCCGCGCCCAAATAATCATAAGGATAGGTGAGGTCCGCATTCACACCGATAAGAGCGATGGCGACGCCGCCGGAGCGGTAGCGTTTGCGGATGCGAGCATTGAGAACAGCCGCCTCCATGCGCGGGTCGGCGCCGACTAGAAGAATGGCGTCGGCCTCGTCGATACCCTGTATGCCCGAATTGAACAGATAGCCGGACCGCCCTTGGTCGGTAGCGAGCTTGGCTCCATCCTGGCGGCAATCCATGTGCGGCGACCCAAGCGCATCCATGAGCGACTTGAGCGCAAAAACCTCCTCCGCGGCGGCAAGATCGCCGATGATTGCACCGGTCTTCTTGCCCCCGGCCGCCTTGAGCTTGCGCGCTATTGCGTC
>JAYZVT010000299.1:0-4581 GCA_036155355.1 Pseudomonadota bacterium | reverse complement strand
TGCTGGCGGCGGGACTGACCTTCATATCTGCCTTCGCCTCGATCGTGTTCCTCATGGCGATCGTCAAGCGGATGAGCTTCCTGCCCTTCGTGCTTTACCGCATGCTGCTGGCGGGATTCCTGCTGGTGATGGCCTATGGCTGAGGCGGAGAACCGCTAGCCTTTCACCGTGTCGGAAAACTCACCGCGGGCGCGGAAGCGGTAGAGATAGGACGGCAGGATCGCGTCCATGGGCTGCGGATCGATCCCGAGTCCCGCAAGAGTGCGCTTCTGGGAATTGGCCTCCGCGCTCACCACATTGTCGGTCTCGAGCAGGCGTACCTGATCGACGGTGAGCATGGGCGAGGGCAGCAGCTGGAGGAAGCGCGCCTTCAGCCGCGCCGTCCAGAAGGGAACGGGAACCAGCAGGCGGCTGCGTCCGGTATGATGCAGGGTCTTGCGCATGAGCCCGGCAAAGGTGGCGACCTCGGGACCGCCCAGCTCGTAGATGCTGCCGGCCACGGCCCTGCCCTCCAACGCCGCCGCCACGGCGCGGGCGACGTCGCCGACATAGACCGGCTGGAAGCGGGTATGGCCGCCACCGATCAGTGGCAGCGCCGGAGCGATCCGCGCCAGCGCGGCAAAGCGATTGAAGAAGTCGTCCTCGGGACCAAAGACAATCGAGGGACGCAGGATCACCGCATCGGGAAATACCTTGAGCGTGGCTTTTTCTCCGGCCGCCTTGGACTGTGCATATTCGGACTTCGACTTTGCGTCGGCGCCGATGGCCGACACATGTACGAGCGCTTGCGCGCCAGCGGCTTTCGCCGCGCGGGCAATGGTTTCGGGTCCCTTGGCCTGAACGTCTGAAAATCTCTGCTTGCCGGTCTCGTAAAGGATGCCGACCAGGCTGACCACGGCGTCGGCGCCATCGACGGCGCGCCTGACGGAATCGGGGTATCGCACATTGGCCTGCACCGCGTGTATCTGGCCGACACCGCCGAGCGGCTGCAGATGCCCGGCCAGGTCCGGTCGCCGCACCGCCACGCGCATGCGCACGCCGCTGCGCGCCAGCGTCTGGACCACATGGCGGCCGATGAAGCCCGAGCCGCCAAAAATCGTTACCAGCTTCGTGTTGTCCAGATGCATTCCCGCCTCGTCCGCAAGGCCCCTGCGGGCCTCGTTCCTTCACTTCGGGACCATTACACGGGGCTGGCGCGCCTGTGAAGCCGCTCCGCCCGCGCCCGCTCTGCGATTGACAAGGCTGTTGCGCGATTTTAAGGGAAGGCGGTCAGCCCAGGTGGCGGAATTGGTAGACGCGCTGGCTTCAGGTGCCAGTGGCCGCAAGGTCGTGGAAGTTCGAGTCTTCTCCTGGGCACCATTCCTGACCCGCCGGCTTCCCGGCCGGGTCTCCCTGGAGGAGCGGCGGGCGCCTCAATGACAGCGGTTCATCTCCACCAGGGCGACATTCCTGCGGGCGTTTCCTTCGGCAAATGCGTCGCGGTGGATACCGAGACTCTCGGCCTCAATCCGCTGCGCGACCGGCTGTGCCTGGTGCAACTTTCGGCCGGCGACGGGGAGGCGCATCTGGTGCAGTTCACCAAGGGGGATTTCTCCGCGCCGCGGCTGAAGAAGCTGCTCGGCGATCCCAAGGTGCTGAAGCTGTTCCATTTCGCCCGCTTCGACCTGGCCTCGCTGAACCAGTATCTGGGCGTCATGCCCGCCCCCGCCTATTGCACCAAGATCGCCTCCAAACTGACCCGGACCTTCACCGACCGGCATGGCCTGAAGGATCTGTGCAAGGAGCTGCTCGGAGTGGAAGTCTCCAAACAGCAGCAGTCGTCGGACTGGGGCGCGGCAAAGCTGACCCAGGAGCAGCTCAACTACGCGGCCAGCGACGTGCTCTACCTGCACCAGCTCAAGGAGAAGCTGGACGCCATGCTCGAGCGCGAAGGCCGCTTGGACATGGCCACGGCCTGTTTCGACTTCCTGCCCATGCGGGCCCGGCTCGACCTGGGCGGCTGGGCGGAAGACGACATTTTCGCCCACTAGACCGCTGTTCCTCGCCGGAAAACCGGTCTGTGCCGCCGCCCGCTGCGGTCGCAGTTTGAGCAAATTCTTCCACGAAACTCCGTGCGCCCGGCGATGCCGCCCGGATATGCCGGGCCGGCAAATATGGGTTAGAGTTGGCGTGTCATGACGTTCGAAGCGAATCATACCTTCGCGGGCGCAGGAGCCGGGCGGCAGGGCGTCCCAAGCCACGCCGCCCTGATGCGTGCCTTCGACAAGGCGGCCAGGCACACGCGGCTGGTCCGGATCCTGCGCATTGGACTGCCGCTGCTGGCGCTGCTGGTGTTCAGTCTCTATCTCTTCTCCGGCCGTCTGACGGTGACGCTCGGGGACATGCAGGCCAGTGTGGAGCGGGTGGAAATCCGCAAGGACACGCTGCGCATGGTCAATCCAAAGCTGGAAGGCGCGAACCAGAAGCAGGGACAGTATGTCATTACCGCCGACTATGCGGAGCAGGACGTGGGCGATCCGAACACGATCCGGCTCACGAATGTGAAGTCTGAGATGACGGAATCCAAGCGCGGCTGGTCGCGGCTCAGCGCGCCCAAGGGCGTGTTCCACACCAAGCTGGAGCAACTGGAACTGCTCGGCGGCATCGACATCGCCTCGAGCAATGGCATGAAGGCGCATCTGCTGAATGCTTCGGTTGATCTGCGCACGCAAATCGTCAAGACGAACGATCCGGTGGATGTCGAGTTTCTCAACGGTACCATCCGCTCCGACCGCATGGATCTTGGCGCGCAGGAGAAATGGGTGATATTCCGCGACCGTGTCCGTGTGCATATCCACAAGCGGCCGACCAAGCCGGTGGATGAGGCGGCGGAAATTCTCGGCAAGGCGAAAGGGGCGGCCCAGTGACGGAATACGTGCATACAGCCTGCCGCGCGCTGTTCGTCCTCCTGCTCCTTTTCGTAGCCGGGGCCGCCTTGCCTGCTCCGGTGCTGGCGCAGTCCTCTCTCGGCGGCGGCTTTGGCGGCTTCTCCTCGGCGAAGAACAACCAGCCCATCGACATCGAGTCCGACACGCTTGAAGTGCAGGACAACAAGAAGATCGCCATCTTCAAGGGCAACGTCAAAGCCGTGCAGGGAGACATGACCCTGCGCTCGAAGGAACTGCATGTGAGCTATGCCAGCGCGGAGGGGAAGGACGGCGCGCCGGCCGGCGGCCTGGGATCAGGCGGAGGCGGCAGCCAGATCACCCGCATCCGGGCCGAGGGCAAGGTCATCATCGACAGCGCCAAGGACCAGACCGCCACCAGCGAATGGGCCGATTTCGACGTCCTGGGCCAAATCGTCACCATCGGCGGCAATGTCATTCTGTCCCAGGGCGGAAATGTTATAAAAGGCGACAGACTGGTCATCGACCTCAAGACCGGCCAGAGCCGCTTCGAGAACCAGACGACGGACGGCAAGCAGCCCAGGGTGAAAGGGCTGTTCATGCCCAAGCAGTCCGACAAGGAAGGCGCGGAAGGCGGCGCCACCGGTCAGGGCCAATGGCAGGCCCAGACAAAGCCGCCGCAATAGCCCCTTCCGCCTGCCATTTCACCGAATGTTAACCGGCCGCAGCGTCAATGGTGAGCGAGGGCTAGGTGGGTAAACTGGTGTCATTTCCGCGGCGCCGCGCCAGCACGGCGGGACTGCCCTCTGGGGACGAGTCGCCGGCGGACGCCTACGCCCCCCAGGCCGAGCCGTCCCTGTCGGACAGGCTGGAAGTCCACTCCGTCGTAAAGAGTTTCAAAAAGCGTCCCGTGGTACGTGGGGTCAGCCTGAATCTCGGGCGTGGCGAGGCAGTCGGGCTGCTGGGTCCGAACGGAGCCGGCAAGACCACCGTGTTCTACATGATTACCGGGCTGATCCCGGCTGACGAGGGCCGCATCGAGATCGACGGGCAGGATGTGACACGGCTGCCGATGTACAGGCGGGCCAGACTTGGTATCGGTTATCTGCCGCAGGAAGCTTCCATTTTCCGCGGCATGTCAGTGGAGCAGAATATTCGCGCGGTGCTGGAGCTGGTTGAGCCGGACCGCAAGAAACGGGAGCATCAGCTCGATGCCTTGCTCGACGAGTTCAACATCACGCGCCTGCGGTATTCGCCGGCGATCGCGCTGTCGGGTGGCGAACGGCGGCGGGTTGAAATCGCGCGCGCGCTGGCGAGCGGTCCGCGTTACATGCTGCTCGACGAGCCGTTTGCCGGCATCGACCCCATCGCGATTGGCGACATCAGGGCGCTCGTGCGCCATCTCACCCAGCGGGGCATCGGCGTGCTGATCACCGATCATAATGTGCGCGAAACGCTGGAGCTGATCGACCGCGCCTATATCATCTATGACGGCAACGTCCTCACCGAGGGCAGTCCGGAAGAAATCATCGCCAATGAGGACGTGCGCCGCGTCTATCTTGGCGACCAGTTCACCCTATAGCGCGTTGCGCGGGCGGGGCGGATAAATGGCGCTGTCATCCAGACTCGAACTGAGACAATCGCAGTCTCTGGTCATGACGCCGCAACTGCAGCAGGCGATCAAGCTGCTGCAACT
>JAYZVT010000298.1:0-4598 GCA_036155355.1 Pseudomonadota bacterium | reverse complement strand
TAATCCCCAACGAGGCCGCGGTGGCGGAGGGGGATCGGGTGCCGCCGGAACTCGTGCAGGAGATGCGCGAACTCGGCCTGTTCGGCCTGTCGATACCTGAGGAGTATGGCGGCCTCGGTCTGACGGTGGAAGAGGAGGTGCGCATCGTCATGCTGCTCGGCCATACGTCGCCCGCCTTCCGCTCGGTGTTCGGCACCAACAACGGCATCGGCAGCCAGGGCATCATCCTCGACGGTACGGAGGAACAGAAGCGCAAATATCTTCCCAGACTGGCGCGGGGCGAGCTGATTGGCTCCTTCGCGCTCACCGAGCCGGACTCAGGCTCCGATGCCGCGTCGCTGCGGACCACAGCGCGCATGGACGGCAATGAATATGTGCTCAACGGCACCAAGCGCTTCATCACCAATGCGCCCCAGGCGGGGTTATTCACAGTCATGGCGCGCACCAACCCGTCGGAGAAGGGAGCTGGCGGCATTTCCGCCTTCCTGGTGGAGGCGGGGGCGCAGGGACTGAAGCTCGGCAAACCGGACAAGAAGATGGGCCAGCAGGGCGCCCATGTGTGCGACGTGATCTTCGAGGATTGCCGCATCCCCGCCGACGCGCTGATCGGCAACGAGGAGGGGCGAGGTTTCAAGACAGCCATGAAGGTGCTCGACCGGGGGAGGTTGACCATCTCGGGTATGTTCGTGGGCAACGCGCAGCGCCTGATCGGAGACAGCCTGCGCTACGCCATGGAGCGCAAGCAGTTCGGCAAGCCGATCGCGGAGTTCCAGCTGGTGCAGGCGATGCTGGCGGACTGCGAGGCGGAGGCCTATGCGGCAAAGGCCATGGTGCTGGACGCAGCCCGGCGCAAGGACGCCGGCGAGACCGTCACCAAACTGGCCGCCATCTGCAAATATTTCTGCTCCGAGATGGTGGGCCGCGTGGCCGACCGGGCGGTTCAGATTCATGGCGGGGCGGGCTATGTCGCCGAATACGGCATCGAGCGCTTTTACCGCGATGTGCGGCTCTACCGGCTCTACGAGGGTACCTCACAGATTCAGCAGCTGGTGATTGCCCGGGAAATGATCCGCGAGGCGCAGGCGGCCTGAGCGGCCTGTGCCATCCCGCAGATCACGGCAGTCATTCGCCCGGCGGACGGGGAGTGTCCACCGGGCGATGCAGAGGCAGAAGAAGCGGTGCGACCGCGTCAGGCGGCCCGCATTGCCGCCACGACGCGCGCACCGACATCGTAGTCCGGACGCGGGGTAGTGGAGGCCATGTGCTGATTGAGGCTGGCGCGGGCGCGCGAGAGACGGCTCTTCACGGTTCCCAGCGTACAGCGGCAGCGGCGGGCGGTTTCCTCATAGCTTGAGGACTGGAACGCCTGGACCATGACGACGTCGCGCTGGCTGCGCGGCAAGGACGCTACGGCGCGCCCGATATCCAGCAGTTCCATGTGTGTCTCCTGGGTAGGGGACGCGACTCTGGTCGCGGAATCCAGGTTCTCCACATACTCGGTGTTGCGCTTGTCCTTGCGGATCTGATTCAGGTGGGCGTTCTTGAGGATCGTGGTGAGCCAGGCGCGCAGATTTGTGCCCATCTGGAAGCGATGGCGGTTGGACAGGGCCAATAGCATGGTCTCCTGAACGAGGTCGTCGGCCATGGCGGGATTGCGCGTGCGCTTGAGAGCCAGGCGGCGCAGATGAATGGCCTCGGCCACGACGCCATTTTCAAACTTCTTCTGATCGGCGGACTTGCGGGTGGTTTTACGGGCGGTCATTCGATCCCTCCGTCAATTGCGGGTGCGTTCAACTGACAGGGAAGTTGGACCTTCGGCCGCGCCGGCGATATTCGGCTTCACGCCCTAGGGCGGCCGGCCAGGTCGAGCAAATGCAATCCGCCCACCATTAGGTCTAGACCTTCAGGACTAGTACCTGGGTGATAGCTATGTAACGGGAACGAAAGAAAAAATATTGCATTTACCTGCTGTGACCGGGATGGGCCCGGCCAGCGAGGCGAAGGAACAGTGAAGGACAGGTGCGGATACGCATACGGGGACAGGGAAAAGCCATTGGTCGTCATCCTGGAAGATGACCGCGTTTCGGGCTGGGCAATGGAGATGATCCTGCGCGACGCCGGCTACAAGACGCTCCTCGCGTCGGCTGGCGAGGACGCGCTTCAGGTGGTCAGGAGCAAGGGCGTGGTACCTGCGTCGATCATATCCGACTTTCATCTTGGGGGACGCATGAATGGTCTGGAGGCGGCAAACGCCATCGCGCGCGTGACCGGTGAAACGATTCCCACCATCATTACGTCTCATCGCGGCAACGGCGAAGCCACACAGGGCGCGGCCTGGTCAGGCTACAGTTTTTGCCCCAAGCCGATTGACCCGGCGACAATTCTTGACCTTGTGGCAGAGGCGGTGGCCGGGCGGTAGATTAGAATGCATTTCCGCCTTGGTCGCTGCCGTGCCGTATGATGTCAGACAGGGACGCGCATGAGGAAGATTGACACGCCGGCCGAATTGCTGCGGCTCTTGGCGGATTCAAGTCCGGGCCTTATCGCGCTTCTCGACCGCGGGCTGGGCTACCGCTATCTGAACCAGCAGTATCGCGACTGGTTCGGCATCAATCCCGACGACTATGTGGGCAAGACTCCGGCCGATCTGATGAGTGCGGAGGATTACAAGGTCGTAAAGCCGCATCTGGACCGGGCGCTGAGAGGTGAGCGCACAGTCCAGGAGTTCAAGATCAGCTACAAATTCGGACGCCCGCGCAATGTGCGGTTCTACATAACGCCGCACCGATCGCCCAAAGGAGAGGTGCTGGGTCTTTGCGTCCTGGTTCTCGACATTACCGAGGATCTCAGGGTGCGCGAGACGCTGGAAGAAGCCACGCGCGCCAAGTCGCGCTTCCTTGCCGCCGCCAGTCACGACCTGCGTCAGCCGCTTCATGCGCTGACACTGCTCACGCACGCACTGCGCCGCCGCACCAGCGGCCTGCCCGAAGCATCCGAGATGCTCGATCACATGAGCAAGGCTCTGACGTCGTTGCGGCGCATGTTCGAGGCACTTCTCGACGTATCGAAGCTGGACGCGGGGCTGATGAAGCCGGAAGTGCGGGTTTTTGCACTTGAGCCGGTATTGGGCGCGTTGTGTGAAACTTTCGCGACGCGCGCCGATACGCGCGAGCTGCGTTTCTCACTTCAGGCAATCGACGCCTATGTCCACACCGACCAGGCGGTGCTGGAGATGACCCTTTCAAACCTGATCGCAAATGCCATCAAGTTCACGGTCACCGGAGGCGTGCTGGTCGGCTGCCGGCGCCGGAACGGCAAGATCCGCATCGAGGTCTATGATACGGGTTGCGGCATTCCCGAAGACCAGATCGAAGCCGTGTTCGAGGAATTCGAGCACAACCGCTCCACGGCGCGCGGGCCCAATGATGGCATTGGACTTGGGCTGTCGCTGGTGCGGCGTTACTGCGACCTGATGGGATATGAGCTGGACGTCAGGTCAAAGCCAGGCAAGGGCAGCAGATTTTCCATAGCCCTGCCTGAGATTTCGAAGGATGCCTTTGCAAGTGCGCCAAGATCGAAAGCCGCCGCGGCTCGAGATTCACTTGAAGGAACACGGCTGCTTGTCCTCGACGATGAACCGCATGTGGCTTACGCACTGTCACGCGATCTGGCCGATCAGGGTGCGGACGTTGTCACGGCGGAACGGCTCGAGGACGCGGAGGCGATACTCGCCTCCGGGGATTGGCCGGACGCGGCGATTATCGATTATGACCTTGGCTGCGAGGAGATGGGCGACAGCTTCATCGCCCGCATGGAGAGCGCGGCGAACCAGAGCCTGCCCTCCCTTATCCTTACCGGTTCCACGGACCGGGAGAGCCTCAGGGCGCTGGCCGCGTCGGGACGGCGCTGGCTGACAAAGCCGGTCGATCCGGAAGTATTGTCGGCCGCAATCGTCGGGCTGGTTGACAGCTAACGCTGCTGTTCGCGTGCGACCTTGACTGCCTCGACGCGATTGCGCACCCCAAGCGCTCGGAACAGGGCGGCGACGTGGATCTTCACTGTGCTTTCGGACAGGTCGAGCTGGCGCGCGATTTCCTTGTTTGTCTTTCCCGCGACGAGTAGTTCCAGCACGTCCTTCTGGCGAGGGGTGAGCGACGGGGCATCCTGTGCGCCGCCTGAAGACTTGCGTGGCGCTTCCGCCAGCGCGGGCGGCGCGTAAATCTGGCCGCCCATGATCTGCTTGAGTGCCTCGACAATCTGGTCATCCTCAGCGCTCTTGAGAATGTAGCCATGTACGCCTGCGGCGAGGCAGGCGAGCATGTCATTGCGGTCATCAGATCCGGAAATGACCGCTACGGGCAGACCGGGCCGGGCTTCGCGCAGGCGGCCGATGTCCTGCGTGCCGGTGACGCCCGGCATGCGCAGGTCCACCAACGCAAGCACAAGCCGCGCGTCGGATAATTGGGCAAGAGCACCTGCCAGGTCCTCGGCCTCGAGCACCACCTTGATGCCGAGGGAATCACGCACGAGCGTTGCCAGGCCGCGGCGGAACACGCCGTGGTCGTCGGCAATCAGACAAGCGCTATTGTTCTTCGCGT
>JAYZVT010000297.1:0-6660 GCA_036155355.1 Pseudomonadota bacterium | reverse complement strand
CTCTGCCAAGCAAGGCCGAGGGCGTCCTCGTCTGTCTGGCGGACATGCCAGGACTTGCGACCGAAGTGATTGATGCAGTTCTTGAGGTTTTTTCGGCCCGGCAGGGACTGGACATCGTACATGTCCGGCGACCTGATGGCGGTCCCGGTCATCCGGTCGCGTGGCCAAGAGAGTTTTTTCCTGAACTTCTTGCCATGACCGGCGACCAGGGCGGCCGCGGTCTGATTTGCAAAGTCCCAGAACGCGTCACCACGGTACCCGGCACGTCATCCGAAATTCTGGTGGATATCGATACGGCTAAGGATCTCGATCTGTGGAACAGGGATCGCTGAATGCAGTCTTGGCGCATGTATCACGCGACTTCAATCTGGAACCTCGTTGTAGAGCGCGCTGCTGACCAAATCGGTCTGAAATTCTGCTGACATGGTGCTGACACAGAGCCACATCAGCGAATGTAGGGCACACGCAATTTGAGATTATTATGATATTTCAGGGTGATAATGGTGGGCGGTACTGGACTCGAACCAGTGACCCCTGCGATGTGAACACAGTGCTCTACCAACTGAGCTAACCGCCCCAAGGGGACCGGTTCTTGCGGTATAACGCCGCCAAAATCAAGTCAAGCGATCCGCGCCGCAACCGCCGTGCGTCCAACACGACAGGAAAAGGGGCGACGCATGATGCGCCGCCCCCTCCCTTGGAATCCGGCGCTCGCGCGTCGGATGAGCCAGACTATTCGCCGGCGACGAGGCCGCGCACGAATGCGGCCGCCTGGCCTGCCTCGCGGAATTTCGATGCCGCGCAGGAGGCGTCGAGTTCGCCCAGCGCCTTGTCCACGAGGGCGCGGGTCTTGGGGCCCTGATCTGCCTGTGCGGCAGCCGTCTTCTTGGTCAGGTCCGCGAGCTGGGCGCATTCCGCGGCGTTGGTAGCGGGGGGTTCGATGACTTGGGGCTGGTCGGCCATTGCCGGACCGGCAAGCGCAAGGGCAGCCACCGCGAGGGCGGCAAAACGCATGTTCATTTGGTGTGCTCCAGAGATATGTGTCGCGGCGTGCGGGCCGCGTACTTCAGCTTGAGTTTGATTTTCTGCAGGAAGGGGACAGGCAGCGCAGCCATTTCAGGGGGCGCTGCCTGTCTTTTCCGGATTACTCGCTGGCGACGATGCCCCGGATCAGCTGGGCCGTCAGCACGGCGTCGTCAAAATTGGAAGCCTCGCACTGCTGCTTGAGCAGGCCGATGAGGGTCGTAACCTCGTCGCGGGTCTTCGGCCCCTGGTCAGCCTGGGCAGTCGCGGTCTTCGAGGTCAGATCGAGGAGCTGATTACATTCGGCGACGTTGGTGGGAATGGGTTCGCCGACAGGTACGTTCGCCGCGAACACGGGGCTCGCGAGCGCAATGGCAGCCGCCGTCAGGACGGCCAACCGGGTCTTCATGTGATTTGAACTCCAAGGAAGGACATCGCAGCACAATGCCGCGCGTCGGCGCTCACATAGCGCCGCGTCCGTGGCGCGACAATGGCTGCGGGGAATCACATTTCCGTAATCGCCCCGGACCACCGGAAGCGGGAGAGACCGGGTCAAAGACCTGAAAGCAATGAGGAAACAGCCTGGTCCAGCTCATCATAGTGGCTGATCTGCATGTCCGGCCCGAATGCGGCGACCGGCGTCTCCGAGTAGCCGAACGTCACCGCGACCACCGGAATACCCGCTGCCTTCGCTGTGGCGATGTCGGTTTCGCTGTCGCCGATCATGATGGCGCGGGCGGGATTTCCCCTGGCCATCTGAACCGCGCCTGTCAGGTGGTCCGGGTGCGGCTTGCATACCGGGAAGGTGTCCCTTCCGGCGACTGCATGGAAAAAGCGATTGAGACCGAGTGCGCCGATGAGCTGGTTGGACAGGTCTGCCCGCTTGTTTGTGCAGATGGCCAGCCGCGCCCCGGCGCCCTTCGCCTGTTCCAGGAACGCCTCGACGCCCGGATAGGTCCGGCTCTCATTGGCGACATTCTCGCCGTAGTGAGCCAGAAACGCCTCCAGCAGCGCATCCACGTCCCGGCGTGGCTTCTCCGTGCCGTGCGCCCGCAGGCCTTCCTCGATCATCCGCCGTGCCCCGAAGCTGATGAAGGGGCGGATTTCCGCCAGCGTGCGGGGACCGTATCCTGCCCCGCCGAGCACGTGGTTCAGGGTGCCAATCAGGTCAGGCGCGGTATCGACGAGGGTCCCGTCCAGGTCGAAAACCAGCGTGGCGCCACTCAAATTGCCGGATTTCATGCCGCCCTCGGTTGCAAATCGGTTGTGGACCGGAGTATCCCTAGCGCCGGAACAGTCAAGGCGTCCCCTGACGCCCGGTCGAAAGGCATAGTCCATGAAACTCAAGGATCCCAGTCTTCTCAAGAACCAGTGCTACATCGACGGCGCCTGGACCGGCAAGCCGTCGAGTCCGGTCTCCAACCCCGCCACGGGTGCGGAAATCGGCAAGGTGCCGGATCTGGGAGCCGCCGAGACGAAGCAGGCTATTGAAGCCGCCAATGAAGCCTTCAAGACCTGGAGCCGGCTGCTGGCCAAGGAACGCGCCGTCTATCTCCGCAAGTGGTTCGAACTGCAGATGCAGCACAAGGACGACCTGGCGCTGCTGCTGACCAGCGAGCAGGGCAAGCCGCTCTCTGAGTCCGTCGGCGAGATCACCTATGGCGCATCCTTCTGCGAGCTGTATGCGGAGGAGGCCAAGCGCATTTACGGTGAGACCATCCCCACTCACCGCAAGGATGGACGCATCGTCGTCATCAAGCAGCCGGTGGGCGTCGTCGGCGCCATCACGCCGTGGAATTTTCCCCATGCCATGATCACCCGCAAGGTCGCCCCGGCCATCGCGGTCGGCTGCACTGTCGTGTGCAAGCCCGCGCCCGATACGCCGCTGAGTGCGCTGGCTCTGGCTGAACTGGCGCATCGCGCTGGCATCCCCAAGGGCGTGTTCAACGTCGTTACCGGGGACGCGAAGGCCATCGGGGCTGAACTCACCTCCAGCCCGATCGTGCGGGCCATCGCCTTCACCGGCTCCACCGCCGTAGGCAAGCTGCTCATGCAGCAGAGCGCCGCGACTGTAAAGAAGGTGTCCTTGGAGTTAGGCGGCAATGCTCCGTTCATCGTCTTCGACGATGCCGACATCGACAAGGCGGTGCAGGGCGCGCTGGCTTCCAAATACCGCAACGCCGGACAGACCTGCGTCTGCGCCAACCGCATCCTCGTGCAGGACAAGATCTACGACAAGTTCGCCGAGAAGCTCGCCAGCGAAGTCACAAAGATGAAGGTCGGCGAGGGTACCGAGGTTGGCGTGGCTCAGGGTCCGCTTATCAACGAGGCGGCGCTCAGGAAAGTGGAAGCCCATGTTCAGGACGCAGTCGCCCAGGGCGCAAAGGTAGTCGCCGGCGGCAAGCGCCATTCGCTTGGCCGCACCTTCTTCGAGCCGACCGTGCTGACGAATGCCACCACCAAGATGCTGCTCAACCGGGAAGAGACCTTCGGCCCGGTGGCGGCGCTGATCCGCTTCAAGACCGAAGACGAGGCGGTGGCCGTCGCCAACGACACGCCCGCGGGCTTAGCCGCCTATTTCTATTCCCGGGACGTCGGCCGCTGCTGGCGGGTGGGCGAGCAGCTCGAATTCGGGCTGGTCGGCATCAACGAAGGCGTCATTTCCACCGAAGTCGCTCCATTCGGCGGCTTCAAGGAATCCGGCCTTGGCCGCGAGGGCTCGCACCATGGCGTCGAAGACTTCCTGGAGATGAAGTACATGTTCATGGGCGGACTCGACAGCTAGGCGCGCGGGTGGACAGCGACGCGCAGAAGCGCAAGGCGGCGGAAAAGGCGCTCGACTACATTGGCGATGGGATGCGGCTCGGTCTGGGCACGGGCTCGACCGCGGCGCATTTCGTCGATCTCGTCGGCGCACGCGTGCGCGATGGCCTGAAGTTGCGCTGTGTCCCCACCTCCGAGGCGACAAGGCGACAGGCGGAGGGACTAGGTATCCCGCTTGCCACGCTCGACGAACTCCCCGAACTCGATCTCACTGTTGATGGCGCCGACGAGCTGGACGTCGATTTGCGGCTCATCAAGGGCGGGGGAGGGGCATTGTTGCGCGAGAAGATCGTGGCGGCTGCGTCGCGGCGCATGGTGGTGATCGCCGATGCCTCCAAACAGGTGGAGACGCTTGGCGCTTTTCCCTTGCCGGTTGAGGTGGACCGGTTCGGCTGGCGCTCCACGCTGGCGCGCGTCACCGAGGCGGCTGGCGCCGCCGGCGCGCGTGGCCGGATTTTGCGCCGCGAAAAGGGTGGCGAGCCATTCGTCACCGACGGCGGAAACTATATTCTCGATTGCGCCTTTGGCCAGATTGCGGATGCTGGGAAACTCGCCGATGCATTGTCCCGGGCAATCGGTGTCGTCGAGCACGGCCTGTTCATCGGCCTTGCTTCTGCCGCTGTCATCGCCGGACCGGCAGGTGTCCGTATCCTCGGCATGAAGCCCGCCGAAATCTGACTGCTCGCAACGCCGCAAGGATCGCCATGGCCAGCTACGACTACGATCTGTTTGTGATCGGCGCCGGTTCGGGCGGTGTCAGGGCCGCGCGCATGAGCGCGAAATATGGAGCGCGCGTCGCCATCGCCGAGGAATACCGGGTGGGCGGCACCTGCGTCATCCGCGGCTGCGTTCCCAAGAAGCTGTTCGTCTATGCCAGCCGATTCGGCTCGGACTTCGAGGATGCAGCCGGCTTTGGCTGGACCGTTGCCGACCCAGGCTTCGACTGGCCAACTCTGGTCGCCAACAAGGACCGCGAGATCGACCGGCTCAACGCCGCCTATACCCGCAATCTGAACGCGTCCGGCGTTGAGATCATCCTCGACCGCGCCACTTTGGAAGAGGCGCATACCGTCCGCCTGGAAAAGGCCGGCCGCGCCGTCACCGCGCGCTACGTGCTGATTGCCACTGGAGGCACGCCGTTCGTCCCCGATATCGAGGGAAGGGAGCATGTGATCACCTCAAACGAGGCGTTTCATCTGAAGACTCTCCCGGGCCACATGGTGATCGTCGGAGCGGGCTACATCGCGCTCGAATTCGCTTCCATCTTCAACGGCCTCGGCGTGGATGTAACCGTCATCTATCGCGGCGAGCAGATTCTGCGCGGTTTCGACGACGAGATACGCGGCGCGCTTGCCACGGCCATGCGTGCGCGTGGTGTCGATATCCGCGTCAAGATCGACGTGAAGACTGTCGACAAAAAGGGGAAGGGGTTCTCGGTCAAGCTCAGCGATGGTGATCAGATCGAGACCGGTCTGGTGATGTACGCGACGGGCCGTGTGCCGGATACCGAGGGTATCGGGCTGCAGCAGCTTGGCGTTGAATGCGGCTGGAATGGCCACGTGGTCGTGGACGAATATTCCCGCACGTCGATTGAGAACATCTATGCCGTCGGCGACGTGACCGACCGCGTGGCGCTAACGCCGGTTGCAATACGCGAGGGCGCCGCATTCGCAGAAACGGTGTTCAACGGAAATCCGACGCCGGTGGATCATGATTTCATTCCGACAGCCGTCTTTTCCCAGCCCGAGATCGGCACAGTCGGTCTCACCGAAGAGCAGGCCCGTGAGAAGCACCCGGCGCTCGACATCTACAAAAGCCGCTTCCGTCCGATGAAATACACGCTCGCCGGCCGCGAGGAGCAGATGCTGATGAAGCTGCTCGTGGATGGGTCGTCGAAACGGGTCGTGGGTTGCCACATCCTCGGCCCCGACGCGGCGGAAATCGTTCAGATGGTCGCCGTCGCCATGCGCATGGGCGCCACCAAGGCCGACTTCGACGCCACCATGGCCCTGCATCCCAGCGCCGCGGAGGAACTCGTCACCATGCGCGACAAGTGGGAGCCGCCCGTCGTGGAGGCCAGCCAGACTGCAAGGAAAGTCACGTGAACGGGTATCGCGTATGAAACGGCTTGAAGGAAAGATCGCGCTGGTGACGGGAGCGGGCGCCGGTCTCGGCCGCGCCATCTCGGAAGAATTCTGCCGCGAGGGCGCGCGGGTCTATGTCAGCGATATCAAGCTGGAGTCGGCCCGTGAAACTGCCGCTCTTATTGAATCTGCGGGTGGGTTGGCGGCCGCGCTTGAATGCGACGTGCGCGATCCGGAGCATGTGAAGAGGACCATGGCGGCGATCAAGGAGGAGGCTGGCCGTCTCGACATCCTCATCAACAATGCGGGGATCATCTACCGCGCCGACATGCGCCACATGGAGGACGAGCAGTGGCACGACATAATGGAAGTGAACCTGCATGGCGCTGTCCGCTGCTGCCGCGAGGGACTGGAGCTTCTGCGTGCTGCTGACGGCGGCGCCATCGTCAACCTCTCGTCTATCATGAGCATCCGGCATATACGCCAGACTGGGGCCTACTCCACGACAAAAGCAGCCATTGCCGCCTTTTCGCGCAGCCTGGCGGTCGAATTCGCTCCCTACAACATCCGCGTGAACTACATCTGCCCTGGCTATGTGGAGACGGCTCTGACGCGGAAGGTCCTTCGCAATCCGGCTTTCCGCAAGGCGATGCTGATGCAGACGCCCATGAACCGCTTCACCTCTCCGGCGGACGTCGCCAAGGCCACGCTGGTCCTCGCCTCCGACGAC
>JAYZVT010000296.1:0-8205 GCA_036155355.1 Pseudomonadota bacterium | reverse complement strand
GCGTAGTTGGAGATGTACTGCTGGTCGAGCGTGCCGTCGGGCGAATTCAGATGGATGACCAGCATCAGGTCGGGCGAATTCTTGCGTACGGTGACGCCAAGCCGGCGCACTTCCTCGGGCAGCCGCGGCTCGGCCACGGACACACGGTTCTGCACCAGTACTTGCGCCTGGTCGATATCAACGCCCGGTCTGAATACGACGTTTATGGTCGTCGAGCCGTTGCCCGTCGATTGGGACGTGATGTAGAGCATCCCGTCCACGCCATTGATTTCCTGCTCGAGCGGCGCCGCCACCGTGTCCGCGATCACTTCGGCGGACGCGCCCGGATAGTTGGCGCTGACGACGATGGTCGGGGGAGCAATCTCGGGATATTCCGAGACGGGCAGGGCGAGATAGGCTATCGCCCCGACGATGGTGACGATCACGGAAATAACGACCGCGAAGATCGGCCTGTCCACGAAGAAATGCGAAAAGTTCATCGCACGCGCCCGTCTACTTCGTCGTTGCCGGAGCAGGGGGAGGCGGGGAGATGCGTCCTTCTTCCGGCGTTACCTTTTGTCCCGGCCGCGCGCGCTGGATTCCCTCGATGACCACGGTCTCATCTTCGTTCAGTCCCGCGCGGATTACCCGCAGCCCGTCGATGATCGGACCCAGCTTGACCACGCGGGTTGCCACCGTGCCGTCAGCGGCCACGACGAAGACAATCTTGTTTGCCTGGTCGGAGGCGATCGCCGCGTCAGGCACAAGCAGCGCGTCGATGTTGCCGCCGAACAGTCGCAGCCGCCCGAACATGCCCGGCAGCAGGAACTGGTCGGTATTGTCGAAGCGCGCCCGCGCGCGAATGGTACCAGAACGGGGGTCCATGGCGTTGTCCACGAATTCCATGCGCCCGTAGTGCCTGAAATCGCTTTCATCCTGCAGCCTTACGGCGACGGGGTTGGCCTGGTCGCGAGACGACTTGCGCGCGCCCTCCTTCGCCAGCCGCGTATATTTCAGGTAGTCGGCTTCGCTACCCTCGAATGCGAAGTCAATTGGATTGAGCGAGACGATGGTGGTCAGGAGCGTACTGTCGCCCGCGATCAGGTTGCCCACATCCACCCGGTTGTCGGAGACGCGGCCCGCCACAGGAGCAACGATCCGTGTCCACTCCAGGTCGAGTTTCGCCTTGTCCAGCTGTGCTCTGGCGGCCGCGACCGAGCCCTGCGCCTCGCGTACCCGCACCTCGCGCGTTTCGAATTCCCGCTCGGTCATGGTGCGGTTCTCGGCGAGCGGCCGGGCCCGCTCCACGTCGCTCTTGGCCAGATCGAGTTGCGCGATGGCCTGGTCCAGTTGGCCCTGTGCCTGTTCGACGGCAATCTTGAACGGGCGTTGGTCGATGATCTGGAGGAGCTGACCTTTCTCTACGATCTCGCCATCCCTGAAATGAACGGATTCGAGGTAGCCCGATACGCGCGCGCGCACGTCTACTGTGTCCACAGCCACAAATCGGCCCGTGAACTCGTCCCACTCGGTGACGACCTTCTTTAGCGGCTTGGCTACAGTTACCGCCGGCGGGGGAGGCGGGGTGGACTGAGCGTTCTTGCCATCGCCGCAGCCCCACAGCATCAGACAGAGAACACTGACAAGAAGGCGCGATAAGGGACCGCGCGCTGCACGCACTTCTATGAATGTCGGCATGGATTCGCTGCTCCCGAGGCAGGAATAGTTCGGAACTGCAGGGCGTCAGCCGCAAAAAAAGAGCAAAGGCTGTACTGCCAGGAGCAGGACCGGACGTCCTGGCTCGGCAAACTAGGTCAGGCCCCAGGGGCATCCAAGCCCAATTTTCGAACACTTCAGATTCGGACACTTCAATATGCCGGATGTAGCGGCAAAACAAATATATGTATAAAGAGATGTTGGAATATATGTCGGATGTGGCGACTTAACTTGCGGCGTCGATCAAGTGCCGGTCACGGCGACGCCCACGTCGGACGCCGCGCGCAAAAGTTGAAGAAGCTGAAAAAATCCGTACACGTTCGATACTTGCAGACTTTGTTCGATTCCCCCGGGCAACCGTCACCGGCCGAATCCGTGCGCGCCGATGGTTTGCCCGGCAGAAAAATGTGAACAGTGCTCGCGATGCCAACGCGACATAACTTCGAATACATCGTGCGCTGGTGATAGTGACCTGAATCCATTGGTAAAAGCGCCAAGTTGCTATTCTGCAACACAACAGAGTCGATTTTTACTGACTGCCGGGGCCTCAATTGTGGCTCTTTTTGGGTTGTGTTAGCGTCCTAACCAGATTCCGGATAAGGCACGAATGCCGACCGGACTACGTATGCTCTGTATGGCTCACATGTTCGAGCATTGCAGTAGCGGCTTGGGGATACGGTTCGTAGTCAGGCTGTAACAGGGGCGCCGACGCGTGATCCTGGGGGACACGCGAGACCAGACAAAAAAGCGCTAGGTCTTAGGCGATAGGGTCGGATGTTGACGACGGGCAAGTATGTAGCGCAGCCGGAGAGCTGCTTGAAGGGGATGGCAGCCGCGGCCGCCTTGGTGATTGGAATCACCTTCGGCGGCCCCGCCCAGGCCCTTTCGCTCCAGGATGCGATCAAGGTCGCCGTCGAAGCCAATCCGGAAATCGGTGAGGCGAAGGCGAACCGCGAGGCAATCGAATTTGAGCTTCGGCAGGCCAAGGGCCTCTATCTGCCCAAGGTCGATGTCGAGGCGCGCTACGGCGCGCAGCAGCTCGACAGCCCCGCCACCCGCGCTGCGAATCGCCAGCACGACACGCTGGGTCGTCAGGAAACAGATATCCTTCTCACCCAGACGGTTTTTGACGGCTTCAACCGCCGTGGCGAGCGCCACCGGCAGGCCGCACGCGTTGATGGCGCCTCTCATCGGGTGTGGGAGCGTTCGGAGTTTATCGCTGTCAATGTCGTACGCGAATATATTGAAGCCGTTCGCGCTCACCGCGTGGTCGAGATCGCCAAGTCGAACATTGCCTATCACGAGAAGGTTCTTTCGAACCTGAAGGAAGGCACGTCTGGCGGCAGCATCAGCGTCGCCGACCGCCAGCAGGCCGAGGAACGCCTCTACGCGGCCCGCGCCCGCCTTGAAGAATCGATCGAGGATCTGAACGCCGCCAAGATCCGGTTCTTCCGGCTCGTCGGCAAGCCGTTCGACAATCCTTATCCGTTGCCTGCCATTGCCCGCGCCTTGCCGCATAATCTCGAGAACGCTCTGGCACAGGCGCGCAACAACAACCCGCTTGTTTATATCGCCAAGGCTGATATTGACGCCGCCGCCGCGCTCATAAAGCAGGCCCGTTCCGAATACCTGCCCAAGATCTCTCTCGAGCTTCGTGGACGCGCCGGCGACGATCTTGACGGTGTGCCGGGTCAGGAGACCGAGCTTCGCGCCGAGGTGGTTGCCCGTTGGAACGTGTTCAAGGGCGGCATCGACCATGCTAACGTGCAGGAGCAGGTGCGCCGGGTGGATGAGGAGCGCTTCGGCCTGCACCGGGTCTACCGCGAGGTCGAGGAACGCATGCGCTTGTCATGGGACCGGCGTGCGCAGCAGTCCCGCCGGCTCAACCAGCTCAATGATCAGTTGGGCAGTGCAAATCGCCTGATTGAGTCCTACGGTGAGCAGTTCAAGGTCGGCGACCGCTCGCTGCTCGACCTGCTCGACTCGCAGAACACCAGGTTCAATGCGCAGGTTGCGGTGGAAACCGCCAACGCGGCCTACATGTTCGAACAGTTCCGGATCCTGGCGCATGGTGGCGTTCTGCTCACCGCATTGAACATCCCCACGCCGAGCCAGGCGTCCGCATACGCCCGGCCGACCCAGAAGGTTCCTGAAACTCCGGATGCGGAGACTCAGAAGCGCTGGTCGCCCGACAAGGGTCTGATTGGCCTGAAGCTGCGGCCCCTGGCCGAGACTCCGGCCAAGTAGAGCGGAACGTCATTCCTGCACGGGTTGCCGGTTGACCATGTCTGTCCTGATGGCCGGGCTAGCGAAACTGCGTTAATGCTCTTCCGGGATCGTTTTGATCCTGTGCCCCGGCATTGGGTATAGTCTGCGCGAAAATGCGGTCTTGGAGGGCAGATGACCCAGGTCGGCCCGATTGATAATCCAAAGGGGGCGAGCGAATCGGCCGTCGATGTGGCGGCCGATAAGGTTTTTGCCGATCCCCTGCTCGGTTGCCTCGAGAATATCGCCAGACATTACGACCGCGCCGTCCCGGGAAAGGCGCTGGTCGCGGGACTACCTCTCGTCGATGGCCGGCTCACGCCCAACCTCTTCGCGCGGGCCGCGGCTCGCGCGGCCCTGTCCGCCCGCGTGATCCAGCGCCCGCTCGCCAAGATCGGCGACATGCTGCTGCCGGTGATTCTCGTTCTGGCCGACAATCAGGCGGTACTGCTGATGCGCCGGATCGGCAAGGACCAGGCCGAGGTAATCTTCCCGGAATCGGGCCGCGGCCTTAGCACCGTCAGCCTGAAGCAACTGGCGTCCGCCTATACCGGCTACGCCATTCTCGTGCGCCCGGAGTACCAGTTCGCCAGGGGCGATACAGGGTCCAGGACCCCTGCGGGATCCAACTGGTTCTGGAGCGCGGTCCTGCCGCTGTGGCGCACCTATGCCCAGATCGTCATAGCCGCGGCCCTGGTTAACCTGCTCGCGCTGGCCGCGCCGCTGTTCATCATGAACGTCTATGATCGTGTCCTGCCGAACAAGGCGCTTGCCACATTGTGGGTGCTCGCCATCGGCATGGCCGCCTCCATCACCTTCGACTTCGTCCTCAAGACCGTCCGCAGCAGCCTCATCGGCAATGCCGGCCGCCGCGCCGACGTGATGCTGGCGAGCCGGATCTTCCAGCACGTCATGAGCCTTGACCTGTCGCACCGGCCCTTGGCCACGGGCGAGTTCGCTAACCAGCTCCGTGATTTCGAGAATGTACGCGAGTTCTTCACCTCCAACACGATCGTGACCATCACCGACTTCCTGTTCGTGTGGCTGTTCGTGTTCATCATCTTCCAGATTGCCGGAGTCGTGGCACTGGTTCCATGTGTGGCCGTGATCCTGGTGATTGCGCTCGGCTTCTTCGTCCAGAAGCCATTGAACCGTGCCGTCGATCAGGCGCAGTCGGAAGCCGCGCACCGGCACTCTATCCTCATCGAGGCGCTGAACGGCATCGAGACGATCCGCAGCTGCCGGGCCGAGAGCCAGTTCCAGCGCAAGTGGGAGCAGTTTGTCGGCCACAACTCCCGCACCGCCGAGAAGATGCGTTCGATTTCTTCTTTCGCCCTGAACCTGTCGGGCATGATCCAGCAGCTTGTTAGCGTGGGTGTCGTCATTGTCGGCATCTACATGTTCGACGCCGGTGAGGTGTCTCCCGGCGCCATCATTGCCTCGGTCATTCTCGCCAGCCGGGCGGTGGCTCCGCTTGGCCAGATCGCGGCAACACTTGCCCGTGCACAGCAGTCACTCCATTCCCTGCGCACGCTCGACAAGATCATGCAGACGCCGGAGGAGCACACCCAGGAAACCCGGCACATCGACAAGTCGATCACCTCCGGGACCATCGAGTTCAAGAACATCGTCTTCAGCTATCCTGGCGCCCAGATGCCGGCGCTGAACGAGTTCAACCTGTCCATACAGGCGGGCGAGCGCGTCGGCATCATCGGCCGCATCGGTTCCGGCAAGACGACGATCGGCCGCCTGATCGGCAGGCTCTACCTGCCCAGTAGCGGCTCGCTTCTCATCGACGGCGTGGACATTCGCCAGTACCACCCCTCCGATATTCGCGGCCAGGTCGCGCTGGTATCGCAGGATGCCGCCCTGTTCAGCGGATCGGTCCGTGATAACATCGTGCTCGGCGTTCCCCATGTGAGCGACGATCTGGTAGTGCGCGCCGCGCGCCTTGCCGGCGTGACATCTTTTGTCAGCCGCCATCCCAACGGCTTCAACATGCCGGTGGGCGAGGGGGGCCGCTTCCTGTCGAGCGGCCAGCGCCAGTCCATTGCGCTGGCACGTGCGCTGCTGCTTGACCCCATGATCGTCTTCCTCGATGAAGTCTCCAGCGCCATGGACATGGCGTCTGAGCGCGAACTGCTGTCGCGGCTGCAGAGCACCTTCCGCAAGGATCAGACCGTGATTGTTGCCACCCATCGCATGGCCATGCTGGCAATCGTCGATCGCCTCATTGTCGTCGATGACGGTCGTGTCAAGGCCGACGGGCCCAAGGACCAGGTGCTCAAGCAGTTGCGCGAGGTGGCCGAAGCAGCGATTTCGAAACGGGGCAAGTCCATGCGCTGGAACCGCGCACAGCAGGCGGCGACCGAAGCGGCGATACAGGGATTGCGCGCCGCCACGGCTAAGTCGGGCGCCGGCGACATGCCGCATTTCGATGCCGGGTCCTCGATGCCGCCGGGTATGGTCCAGCCGCCGAAGGCCAGGCCCGGTGCGGCCGCGTCGCCGCCGAAACCCGCACCGAAGTCCCCCGGCCGCAAGGGCTGACCCCAAGCCACTACATCCCGCTACATCCGACGCAGGTAGCACAGGATCGGCGAGGCGGCCTGTGCGCGGCGATTAAGCAGGCAGAAGCGGCCAAGCATCTGCCGCATGCGATCGCCGTGATAGAAGGCGACTGAAGCCTCCGCATAGCCCTGCTTGCTTTCCAGGATCGCCTTGACGATCTGCCGCAGCGGGCTGCTGATCGTGAACCTGAGGTTGATGTTCCCCGCACCCTCCTGCCCCGCCTCGATTACCGGCTTCAGCACGGTGTCGAAGAAGGCGGCGTTGTGCGCCGCGATCTTGCGCTCCGGCGTGAGGATGACGCAGGGCGAGGGACAGGCCGTCAGCAATGTCTGCACATCGACATTTGATGACGCCAGGCGCGCCTTCTCGAAGGCCTGGCCGAGCTTGAGTACACAATAGGTCCTCAATGCGGAACTGCGATTGGTGCTGTCGGCGCTGCCGGCAATGTCGAAGACCAGTTCGTTGAGGCTCCTGCTCTCCATCGCCGCGCAGATCTCCAGCTGCTTCCAGAACTCCTCTTCCAGCTTGATCGACAGGCGCGCCTGCTGCCGCTGGAAAAAGCGTTGCCGCAGCGCTTGAGGGCTCTCGCTAGCCGCCATGGCGCGTCTTTCTGGGGTGCTGGTTAACGGATCTGCCCGCCCGACCGCGAAAATCGATCAAACTATACCGTCCGGTGTGCGTTTGCCCTAACCGATTACAAACCATGCCCTGTTGGTTCGGCCAGCCTGCGGTTAAGATTTCGTTAATTTCGCGTGCATGGGACTGTTTTGCGTGGGTATTGTCGCCAGTAAATGGCGTCTGGTCGGCCAAGTGCCAAGACCCCGAAGAACCAGCCTCAACATCCGCGATGAACACACAAGTTGCGCTCAGCAACCCGCAAAGGGTGCTGTGAACAGGGAGAAGTCGAGATGTATCGGTCGAAGGATTCGGATTCGCTCAACTCCAAATCCACTGCGGAAACCAGGGTAAACGGCGACACAAGTCTCCCCGCCTCTGGTGGAGATATCGCGGCTGCGGCTCCGGCCATGCAGCTTGCCCAGGCGGCGGTCGATCTGACCAATGTGAAACAGACATTTACCTCGACCGAGGGCGCCCGGATTGTCTTGCCGTCCGACGCCACCTTCGACCAGATCGTCATCCAGGACGGCAACGTCTACCTGATCCAGCCCGGCGGCCTGGTCATCGTCATCCTGAACGCCGTGCAGTTCCCGCCGACCCTGGTTGTGGGCGACATCACCATTCCCTCAGCCAACCTGGCCCAGGTCATATTGCAGGCGCCCCAGGGCGTTCCGACCGCAGGTCCGGAGGCCGGCACCACCCAGAGCAGCGGCCTGAACGGCGAGGGACCCATCGGCGAGACCGGCCCGCTGACACCGATTGGCCCACTGCTGCCCCCGACCGGTCTGTTCTTCACCCTGTTTGACGTCGAGGACTTCGATGCGTTGCTGACGCTGGAGGAGGCGCTGCAGCAGCTGCCATTCCTCAATTTCGTCGGCGAGACCGGGCTTGTCGAGGAAGACGACCTTTCGCGTGACCCCGGCCAGATCTTCGAGAGCTTCGAGAGCATCCAGAGCTTCGGCGGCAGGGGTTATTACTATTCGGCCTATGGCCGTCCCGACGGCAACAACGCCGACAGCGATCCCACCAACACCAACCCGCCGGTGAATTTCCAGGTCA
>JAYZVT010000295.1:0-5861 GCA_036155355.1 Pseudomonadota bacterium | reverse complement strand
CCCGGCGTCGGCGGCAATCTGGACATTTCCGCCTGAGACGCCGCCGCGGCCTCTCACAAGGCCGCTAGCCGACAAGCATTCCTTCGCTCAGGCCTGCTTCAACGGCATATTCACCGGCAGGCATCTTCTTGCCGCCTTCCGGCTTCACCCGGCGAACGTGTATCTCGCCGCCGCGCGCCGACACTGAGAAGCCGTCTTCCGTCACCGAAACGATGCGCCCTGGCGCGCCCGCGTCGATGACGATGCGCGAACAATCGAAGATCTGCACTTCCTTGCCGCCGATGCGCGTCCACGCGCCCGGCTGGGGATCAGCGCCGCGGATAAGGTTGTAGACCTCGCCAACGGGCTTGCCCCAGACGATCTCAGCGTCGGCCTTCCGGCACCAGCTCTCGTAGGTTGCCTTCGAATGATCCTGCGGGATCTTGGGCGCCTTGCCGGCGCGCACCAGATCCACCGACTCCACCATGGCTTCCACGCCCATGGGGAACAGCTTGTTGAAGTATATGCTGCCGAGCGTGTCGTCTGGTCCGATCTCTACTTCCTTTTGCATCAGGATGGGACCTTCATCCAGACCGTCGTCCGGCCAGAAGATGGTCAGGCCCGTCTTGCGTTCGCCCATGATGATCGGCCAATTGATGGAGCTTGGCCCGCGATGCAGCGGCAGCAACGACGGATGATACTGGATCGTGCCGAGGCGCGGGGTGTTCAGGGCCGCGGATGGGACGAAGAGCGTCACATAGGCCATCACGCACAGATCGGCTTTGAGCGATGCGAGCTGTTCGCGCACCTCTGGCGTCTTCCACGACGACGGCTGATACACCTGCAGTCCGCGTTCAAGCGCCAATTCCTTGATCGGGTCGGTGCGAGCGCCGGACTTTTCCGGCGCACAGTAAACCGCGACGACTTCTTCCCCACGGTCGAGCAGAGCCTCGAGAACGGCCTTGCCGAAGGCCTGCTGTCCATGAACCACCAGTCGCATCACCCCGCCTCCTGACTTCGGACCGGCCCGCTAGGCGCAGGCCGCCTGCCGGAATCGCCACGCCAGCGCCACCCCATCCCGCGTGGGATAACGTGCCGGATCCTTGTTGGCGCCGACCTTCGCGACCGCTAACGCCGGTCCGGATTCCTTCAGTAGCAACATAGCAAGATCTGCGGTCTCCGCTTGCGTGCGCACCGTCACTGATTTTTCCAGTCCCATGCCACGGGCCACGGCGGCAATATCCGCGCGCGCGCCTGTCAGTCCGGCCTGACCTCCGGTCTCGCCGAACAGCTCGTTGTCCAGCACCAGGATTCCCAGATTGGCCGGCGCCTGCGCGGCAATCACCGCCAGGCTGCCGATGCCCATCATCATGTCGCCGTCACCGGTGACAATGAGGATTCTCCTTTGCGGCTGCGCCAGCGCCAGTCCGAGACCTACGGGCGCCGTCAGTCCCATGGCGTTCCACATATAGAAGTTACCGGGCCTGTCTCCGGCCTCATACAGATCCCAGCAGGGCGTGCCGAGACCGGCGACGACCAGCGCGTCCCCCGCATCCTTCATCACGTCCGCGACGACGGCTCTTCTCGACAGCATCATGGTCCTATTCAAACGTTTTCACGCCGATCACCTGCTGTGACACCAGCAGGGCCGCGGCTCTGCCTTGATCGTAAGCCTTTTCCGCCGCCTCGCCGAACAGCACGCCGACCTCCTGCGAAGCCTGCGCCTCCGCCACCTCAACGCCCATGGCGCGGAACACCTTCGCCACGGCGCTGCCCATCGCCACCTGCGCCGGGTTTGCCTCGCCGGCCTGCCCACGCATGGTCACGAGCATGAGGCAGGGCGTTTTCGTAAAGGCGGGAAGCCCCAGCGCATTGATGCAGTTGCCGGTGCCGCTCGACTGCATGCACAGGAGCGCCCGCTTGCCTCCGGCCCAGGCGCCAAAGCACAGCCCCACGCCCTCTTCCTCGGTGGAAAGCGTCACCACCGTCATCGCGGCATCGGCCTTGCACAGCTCGAGTAGGCGCGTCAGCCCCGCATCGGGCACGATGGCGAGGATGCTGATATCCAGCTCCTGCATCCGGCGGTACACCTCCGCCGGCCAGTCGCTGCCTGCCGCTTGTCCCATGACTTCCCCTGCAGGCGCCTTGCCCCTTGTCGTGGCGCCCTCTATGCCGGGCCGATTCGCCCGGCGCAAGATCAATGAACCCCGTGCGAATTCGTGCCGCGCCCCGCCCCCGGGACAGACCAGGCGGGTCGGGCCCGCCCGGACAACGGATATGGCGAAACCGCCGCGCTTGGGTAAACTGCAAGACCTGTACGACCAGAGGACGCAATATGGCAGACGCGACCGCAACCGTTCTGGCCGCCCTGAAGGCGGACGGGGAAAATGCGCTCAAGCGCCTGTTCGAGATCCTCGCCGTGCCCAGCATATCGACCGACCCGGCCCATTCGGCCGACTGCCGCAAGGCCGCCGACTGGTGCGCGGCGCAGCTCAGCGAGATCGGCTTCACGGCGCAGGCGCACAAGACGGCCGGCCAGCCCATGGTGCTGGGTCAATACAAGCCGCCTTTGGACAATGCGGCGCCCCATGTGCTCTTTTACGGCCACTACGACGTGCAGCCGCCTGACCCGCTCGACGAGTGGACGACGCCGCCCTTCAAGCCGTCCGTCGTAACCGACACCGAACATGGCGAAGTCATCACCGGACGCGGATCGTCAGACGACAAGGGTCAATTCATGACCTTCTTCGAGGCCTGCCGCGCCTGGAAGACGGCGCAGGGCGGCCTCCCCATGCGCGTGACCGTTCTGCTGGAAGGCGAGGAGGAGTCCGGCAGTCCAAGCCTCGGCCCGTTCCTCAAGTCGCACGCATCCGAACTGGCCGCGGACGTGGCGCTTGTCTGCGACACAACACAGTGGGACAAGGACACGCCTGCCATCACCACGACGTTGCGCGGACTGGCTTTCTCCGAGGTTACAATCAAGGGACCGTCGCGCGACCTTCACTCGGGCATGTATGGCGGCCCCGTGCGAAATCCCATCCGCGTGTTGTCCAACATACTCGGCGACCTCTACGACGCCAGCGGCCGCATCTGTATCCCCGGCTTCTACGACGCTATCCGCGAGCCCAAGATGGCGCAGATCGAACAGTGGCGCTCCCTCGGCTTCGACGCCGAACAGTTTCTCGGCTCCGTCGGCCTGTCGCGTTCGGCGGGTGAAAACGGCCGCACGCCGCTGGAGCAGCTCTGGTCGCGCCCTACCGCCGAGATCAATGGCATCTATGGCGGCTACCAGGGGCCAGGAACCAAAACGGTCATTCCGGCCTCCGCGACCGCGAAAGTTTCGTTCCGCCTTGTGCCCGGCCAGGAGCCGGAAAAGATCCTCAAGGGGTTCCGCACATTCGTGAAGGAGCGCCTGCCCACCGATTGCAAGGCGGAGTTTAATGGCGAAGGTGGCTCCCCCGCCGTCGGCTTCGATACCGATACGATCGCGTTCCGGGTTGCCGCCGACGCGATCGCCGAGGAATGGGGCCAGCGGCCGGTCTTCGTTGGCTGCGGCGCCTCCATTCCCATCGTGCAATCGTTCAAGACGGTGCTCGGAATGAACACGCTGCTGATCGGATTCGCGCTCAACGACGACCGCATCCACGCCCCGAACGAAAAATACAACCTGTCCAGCTTCCAGCGCGGCGCGCGCAGTTGGGTCCGGATCATCAACCGGCTTTCGCAAGTTCCCATCTGAAGCGCGGCACGGCATCCCGGCCATTCAAATCCGCTGCGGGACCCGCTAGTCTGCGCTGCTTTCCTCACCAAACCCAACCGGAACCTCTCCCATGATCCTGCGCTCCTCACCCGCCTCCCCCTATGGCCGTAAGTGCAAGATGTCGGCAATCGTCCTCGGCGTCATGGACAAGATCGAGGTGGTCAAGGCCGACACGCGCGATGCCAATGATTCCATCCGCAAGCAGAACCCGCTGGGCAAGATCCCGGCCCTGATCCTGGACGACGGAACGGTCCTCTTCGACAGCCCGGTCATCTGCGAGTATCTCGACAGCCTTGCCGGCGGCGGCAAGATCCTGCCGAAGACGGGCGCGGCGCGGTGGAAGGCGCTGAGGCTGGAGGCCCTCGCGGACGGCATCCTCGATGCTGCGCTGCTCCAGGTCTACGAGAAGCGCTACCGGCCGGAGAACATTCAGCACAAGCCCTGGGTCGAGATGCAGCAGGACAAGGTGCAACGCGCGCTCGACCATCTGGAGGCCAGTGTTCCCGCCAAGGTGAAGGGTCTACCCGACATTGGCCAGATCACGCTCGCCTGCGCGCTTGGCTATCTTGATTTTCGCTTCGAGGGAAAATGGCGCGCCGCGCACCCAAAGCTGGTCGGCTGGCTCAGTGACTATGAGGCGGCGGTGCCCGCCTTCGCCAAGACCGTTCCCCATGACTGAAGCGTACGGAATGGCCGCCATGCGGCGGTTGACTGTTTCCACCATCGCCGGCCTTGCCTGCTGGTCGCTCGCCGCCAGCGAGGCGTCCGCGGGCGGCAAGCCAGGCGTGTTCGACTATTACACGCTCACCCTGTCCTGGTCGCCGACCTGGTGCGAAACTGACGGCAAGGGCCGGCGCGAACCCCAATGCGAGGGATCGAGGCCCTATGCTTTCGTGCTGCACGGTCTGTGGCCGCAATACTCCAGGGGCTGGCCGCAGGAGTGCGACACCGGCGCCAAGCCCTGGGTCCCGCGCAAGGTCATCGACTCCGTCCTCGACATCATGCCGAGCACGGGTCTCGTAATCCACGAATACCGCAAGCACGGCACCTGCTCGGGGCTGGAGCCGGAAGCCTATTACGCCGCGGCGCGGGAGATGTTCGAGCAGGTGAGAATACCCGCCCGCTACCTCTCCCCCACCGACTATGTGACCGTGACACCCGCGCAGATCGAGGAGGATTTCCTCAAGACCAATCCCGAATTGACCGCCGATATGCTGTCGATATCCTGCGGCCGCGAACGCCGGCTGCGCGAGGTCCGTATCTGCTTTTCGCGGGACCGCAAGCCGACGCCCTGCGGCGTCAACGAGGACCAGGCGAAGCTCTGCAAGCTGGAGAAGATCGTCCTGCCGCCAGTCAGGCTCAGGAGCGACTAGCTTGCCTTCTTGTCGCTGCCCTCATCAGACCCAAGCCGTGGAGGTCCAGCCGTGACCCTTGAACGTATTGCCGCCTTGTCTTGCGCCATCGCGCTCGCGGCCGCGCCCGCCCGGGCGCAACCCGTGACGGTTCCGGCCGAGATCGAGAAGGTGCATCTCGCCGATGAGGACTGCGAGGATTACGAGGCCGCGCACATGGTCGAGGCTCGCATAACGGGCAAGCTCGACGACAAGCGCGATGTCTACATGCTGCCCTGCTTTACCGGGGCCTACAACGTCATCTACCGCATCTACGTCTGGGACGCGAAATACCCCGACAATGTGAGCGCCACCCTGTTCGCAGGTTACTCCGACGCGATCGGCTGGTACGGGCGCAAGGACGTCGTCAACGCCGACTACGATGCCGCGACGCGCACGCTGACCGCATTCGAGAAAGGACGCGGCCTCGGTGACTGCGGCAGCCAGCCAACCTGGAAATGGACCGAGTATGGCTGGCGCCTTGTCGAATACCGCTACTGGGACAAGTGCGACGGCTCCCGCTCGCTCGCGGAGTGGCCGGTTGTCTATCGCTACGCACCGGCAAAATGAGCCGGTGCCGCCGCCCCTAGAAGCGGAACACCAGCGCGCCGCGCACCTGATGGACGTCCGGATCGTAGGTCACCGACTGGCCGCCGGCATATCCGATCGTTTCCGAGCCGAGATCGGTATAGAGATAGTCGAAGCGCACGCTCCACTTCTCGCTGATCGCC
>JAYZVT010000294.1:0-3852 GCA_036155355.1 Pseudomonadota bacterium | reverse complement strand
CGCCGTGGGTGCGGCTGCACTATGTCTATCCCTACCCCCATGTCGATCAGGTCATCCCGCTGATGGCCGAAGGGCTGCTGACGCCCTATCTCGACATTCCCTTCCAGCACGCGAGCCCCAATGTGCTGAAGGCCATGCGCCGTCCG
This sequence comes from Pseudomonadota bacterium, assembly GCA_036155355.1. Classification (GTDB taxonomy): domain Bacteria; phylum Pseudomonadota; class Alphaproteobacteria; order Rhizobiales; family Methyloligellaceae; genus JAYZVT01. The sequence continues at coordinate 3,706 of JAYZVT010000294.1, read as the reverse complement.
GCCCACCAGGAGAAGACGCTCGATCGCATTGCCCGCTGGCGCGAGGCATGTCCGGACTTGGCCGTCCGCTCGACCTTCATCGTCGGCTTCCCGGGCGAGACGGAAGATGACTTCAACCTCCTTCTCGACTGGCTCGAGGAAGCGAAGCTCTCGCGCGTCGGCTGCTTCAAATACGAGGAAGTGGAAGGGGCCAAGGCCAATGAACTCTCCGGCCACGTGCCCGCGGAAGTGAAGGAGGAGCGCTATGCCCGTTTCATGCAGGCGCAGCAGGCGGTCAGCGCTGGACTGAATGCGTCCCGCGTCGGCAAGACCATCGACGTTATTATCGACGAAGTTGACGAGGAGGGCGCCATCGGCCGTTCCCACTGGGACGCGCCGGAAATCGACGGCAGCGTCTATCTCAACGGCGATACGGAGGTCGCGCCGGGAGACATCGTCAGCGTCGCCGTCGAGAATGCCGACGAATACGACCTGTGGGGAACACGGGTCTAGCCGCCGCCACGCTGGAAGGCGCGGTCGAAGCGGGCGAGGAAATCTGACTTCTCAGTATCCCCCAGTCCGTCAAATGTGATTGTCACCCGCGCGCGCGGCATGTCGAGCAGCTTTCCCAGCTTCACCCCCGTCAGCGCTTCATAGGATATTGTCACGGATTTGCCCGCGCCGAGGTCGCAGAGCGCCGTCCCGGTGGCGTCCATGCGCGCCAGCGGTGCAAGTGCGGCGACGCTGCGGCGAAAATCGTCCGGGGAAAGCGCCATGATCTTCTCGACCGGCGCGGCGGTGCGCGGCGTCATCCGCCAGCGATTGGCGGCCACACCGCCACCGTGTCGCCGTCGCTGAGCGCCCTCGCATGGGCAAGGGCGGGCGGTGAGAAGTGTCCGTTCACGAGGATCAGGTGGCAGGTTTCCATCGGCACCTGGTGGCTGTCCAGTATCTGGCGCACGGTCGCGCCTTCGGGAACGTCAATCTGGATGGCGTTGCGCTCCGCTTGGGGCGGCAGGAAGGCGCCAAGCGACGCATAGAGCTTGAGTGTGATCTTCACGGGAGCCGCGGATGACTCAGACCGGCGGTATGCCCTGCGCGGTCGCCACATAGGCCTCCGCCAGCCGCTCGGGGGCCTTTATCAGCCGGTTCTTCCAGTCGCCAAGCCGCAGACCTGTCTGGATCAGGCCTCGCAACATGCCGATATTGTCGGTCATGCCCACAGCCTGCGCGCCAACCAGACGGTCGCCGCCGAATTCAAGCCGGAGGTAACGGTAGCCGGATGGGTCGCCGGTCCGTGCCGTCGAGCCCCCCTTCACGCCGTCCCATGCGCCGAAGGAGGATGAAACCAGCCCCAGCGTGTCGAGTACGTTCATGTTGAGGCTACCCTCGTGCGGGGTATCGAGCCCGGTCATGTTCAGCGCGGCGATGCGGCCATGCTCCACGGCGGTGGGTTGGATGGCCAGCACGCTGAACTGGCCGGTGGACATGTCGCGTCCCTCCGCCACGTCACCGGCGGCGAAAACATCAGGGGCGCTGGTCCGTAGCCTGTTGTCAACGGTGATGCCGGAGCCGGTCTTGATGCCGCTACCCTTCAGGAAAGACGTATTCGGCGCGACGCCCGTGGCGATGACGATGAGCCTTGCCGGCAGCTTTTCGCCGCTGGACAGCGTGGCGTTGAGGCCATGCTTGCCCCGCGTGATCTTCTTGATCCGCGCGCGCGTGAGCACGCGGATGCCCTTCTCCTCGCACCAGCGCTTCAGCATGTTGCCGGCCGTCTCGTCCATCATCCGCGGCACCATGCGGTCGCCCATCTCGACCACGGTCAGCTTCACGCCCTTGGCGGCAAGCGCCTCCAGGATGATCGAGCCGATGAAACCGGCACCGACCAGGACCACCGGCTGGCCCTTCTTCGCCAGCCGGGCGATCTCGCGCGCGTCGTCGAGCGTCCAGCAATTGTGCACGCCCTTGAGCTTCAGGCCGTCGATCTTTGGCTTGATGGGGCTCGCGCCGGTGGCAATGAGCAGCCGGTCATATTCGATCTCCTTGCCGCTCTCCAGCATCAGGCGCTTCTTCCTGGTGTTCAGCTTTTCCGCCCGGTCCTTGCGGTACTTGATGTCGAGCGCCTTGTAGTGGTCCTTGCCGTGGCGCAGATGCGTGCCCTTGGCGTTGATCTGGCCCGACAGGAAATAGGGAATGGCCATCCGCGAATAGGGCGGTTCATTCTCCCCGCCTATGAGCGTGATGGCGGAGTCGGCGTCATACTTGCGCAGCATCTCGGCTGCAATAACGCCAGCCGGGCCCGCGCCCAGGATCACATGGTGCATGGCACGTCCTCCGCCTCCAAACCGGTGTGCAAGCTCAAAGCGCGAGCCGGTTCAGGGTCTCGTTTGTCGGACGCCCGTCCGTTGTCCAGCCGCGGAGCTGGTAATACTCCGGCAGCATCTTGGCGAGCCCGTTGACGAGGCCCGTAGCCGGACCGCTCTTTGCAGCCTCGGTCAACAGCCGCTTCGGCAAGGTATCGTCCTTGGCGGTGAAGCCCGCCTTGAGGTTGAATTGCCGCTCAAGATTCCAGATGCGCTCGCCCGTCTCCAGCATCCGCTCGACCGTCCATTTACCATCGCAGGCGGCGTCCACCTGCGGAGCGATGTCGTTGAGCGTCCAGGCGAAGGTGGTGAACACGCACAGGCCGGTTGAGTCCACTGCCGACGTCGCATCCTGGAATGCCTTGACCAGACCGGCCTTGCCGTCCGTGGACAGCGGGTCGGTTTTCTCCGGAATGCCCAGAATCTCCGAGGAGACTGTGTAGCTGCGCAAGTGGCACGCGCCCCGGTTGGATGTGGCGTAGGTCAGGCCCATGCCCTGGATGCCGCGCGGGTCGTAAGCGGGAAATTCCTGTCCCTTGACGGTCATGGACAGATCCGGATGGCCGTATTTCTCGCACAGCTTCTTCGATCCCAGCCCCAGGTCCTTGCCGAATCCCTCCGCCTTGCCCGTCAGTTCCACCGCCTTGGTGAGGGCTTCGGCCGAGCCGAAGGTCATGGCCACGCCGCCGGTGTCCTTGTCGGTGATCGCGCCCATGCCATACAGCTCCATCGCCGCTCCGACCGTGGCCCCGAAGGAGATCGGATCCAGACCCTGCTCGTTGCAGATGAAGTTGGCATAGGTCAGCGCTTCCAGGTCGTTGACACCAGTTGCCGCGCCCAGCGCCCATGCCGCTTCGTATTCGAGCCCGCCCGAGGCGTGCCAGTATTGCGGTTTGTTGACGATGGTGAAGTGCTTCTCGTCGATCTTTGAGATGCGTCCGCAGGCGATGGTGCAGCTAAAGCAGGCCTGGTTCGTTACCAGATTGGCCTTGCCGTCGCTCTTGCGCGGGGCGGCCATCGCCTCCGCCGAGATGTCATGCGCGCCCTCGAACTGCACGTCGCCCGAATTGCGGGTCGGCAGCGCACCGGCCTCGTTGATGACATTCATCAGTACCTGTGTGCCGTAGGTCGGCAGGCCCTGACCGGTGACGGCGTTGTCGGCCAGCACCTTCTTGCCGGCTGCGGTCGCCGTCATGAACGCCTTGAAATCCTTCACTTTAACGCCGCCCGTGCCGCGCACGACGACCGCCTTGAGATTCTTCGATCCCATCACCGCGCCGACGCCGGAGCGTCCTGCCGCCCGGTGCAGGTCGTTCACTATGCACGAATAGAGCACCTGGTTCTCGCCCGCGACGCCGATC
>JAYZVT010000293.1:0-15122 GCA_036155355.1 Pseudomonadota bacterium | reverse complement strand
CGCCGGAGCTGTACTATCTTTCGCAGCTACCCGCGGAAATGAATGCATCCGAGGTCGCCTCGGTCGTCGGCATGGCTCTGGCCCTGTCTGTGCTGGCTACCCTGTATCCTTCATGGCGCGCTTCCCGGCTGGACCCCATCAAGGCGCTCCGCTACGAGTGACCGGTGGACAAGCGAGCGACATCGCCGATTCTGGTTCTCCGCGACCTGCATCTTGGATTTCACCAGGGCACAAGAACCGTCGACGTGCTGAAAGGCGCTGCGGGCGAAGTTGAACCCGGCGAAGCGGTCGCCCTGCTTGGACCCTCGGGAGCGGGAAAGTCCACCCTGCTGCATCTGATCGGCCTGCTGGAGGCGCCCGATTCCGGCTCCATCATCATCGAAGGTGAAGATTGCGGCCGAATGAGCGACGGCGAGCGGACCCGGGTCCGCCGGGAGAAGCTCGGTTTCGTCTACCAGTTTCATCATCTCCTGCCGGAGTTCTCTGCCATTGAGAATGTCATCCTGCCGCAGTTGATTCTTGGCCGTTCCTGGTCGGAATCCGAGTCCCGCGCCCACGAGCTGCTCGTTTCGCTGGGGCTGTCGGAGCGCATGGACCACCGTCCCGCCGAACTATCGGGTGGGGAGCAGCAGCGTGTTGCCATCGCGCGCGCCGTGGCCAACCGCCCGTGCCTGCTGCTGGCAGATGAGCCAACGGGCAATCTCGACCCCGAGACGGCGGAGCGTGTTTTTCAACAGCTCATCAAGTTGGTGAAGGGGGCAGGCTTGACCGCCATCATCGCCACCCACAATCTCGACCTCGCCGCCCGCATGTCGCGAATCTGGCGGCTTGAGGCCGGACAGATTGTCGAGCAGGTCGGCGCCAGGCGCTGACAGTCCGCCTGAAAAGAGGGTACGGGGCGGAGTCGCCCTGCGAGGAAGGCACATGGCCAGGACGCCCGCCAACACCGCGCCATTCGTGCATTTGCGTGTGCATTCCGCCTATTCGCTGCTCGAAGGCGCGCTCACCGTCGAAAAGCTGGCCTCCCTCGCATCCCGGCAGCGCATGCCTGCGATCGCGCTCACCGATACCAACAATCTGTTCGGCGCTTTCGAGTTCTCCGAGAAGATGGCCGCCGCGGGCATCCAGCCGATTATCGGCATTGCTCTGGCGGTCGCATTCGAGGCGCCTCCACGCCATGCCGCCGAGGCCCAATCTCCCCGTGAAGCCGATGGGGTGATTGCTCTGCTTGCCAAGGATGAGACGGGCTATGCCAACCTGCTTCAACTCTCGACCATGGCATTCCTCGAAAGCGGCGACACTGACAAGCCTGTCGTACCGCTGCAAGCTGTATCGGCAAATAGCCAAGGCCTTATTGCGATGACCGGAGGACCTGACGGTCCGATCGATCGCGCACTGGCGAACGACGCGGCAGAGCTTGCCAAGTCCCGTCTTGAAATGCTTGCGGGCATATTTAACGACCGCCTCTATGTGGAGCTGCAGCGCCACGGCCTGCCGCAGGAGAGGCATGCCGAGCCCCGCCTGATCGAGCTTGCCTATGCGATGGACTTGCCTCTGGTAGCCACCAATGAGCCCTATTTCGCCACACAGGCCGATTTCGAGGCTCATGACGCGCTGCTGTGCATCGCCGGTGGCGCCTACGTCTCCGAAGACATCCGGCGCCGGCTGAGCCCCGAGCACTATTTCAAGAGCCAGTCGGAGATGACCGCCCTGTTCGCCGATCTCCCCGAGGCCATCGCCAGCACCAGCGAGATCGCCCGGCGCTGCGCCTACCGTCCCCAACAGCGAAAGCCGATCCTGCCGTCAACGGGCGACGACGACGAGGGCGAGGGCCTGAGGCGCCAGGCTGAAGAAGGCTTGCGCGCGCGCCTCGCCGCGCAGGGTTGCGCACCAGGCGTACCGGAAGAGGAATACTGGACACGCCTGCGGACGGAGGTCGAGATCATCGCCCGCATGAACTACGCGGGCTATTTCCTCATCGTCGCGGACTTCATCAAATGGGCCAAGGCGCAGGGCATACCCGTCGGTCCCGGCCGTGGATCCGGTGCAGGCTCGCTTGTCGCCTGGGCACTGACTATCACGGACCTGGATCCCATTCGCTTCGGACTGCTGTTCGAGCGTTTCCTCAATCCTGAGCGCGTGTCCATGCCGGACTTCGACATCGATTTCTGCCAAGATCGCCGCGACGAAGTCATCCGCTATGTCTGCGACAAATATGGCGCCGACCGGGTCGCGCAGATCATCACCTTCGGAAAGCTGCAGGCAAGGGCGGTGCTCCGCGATGTCGGTCGCGTGCTTCAGATGCCCTATGGGCAGGTTGACCGCCTGTGCAAGCGGGTGCCGAACAATCCCGCCAGCCCCGTCAAGCTGAAGGATGCCATCGCCGACCGCGACACCGGCCTGCAGGAAGCCCGGGACACCGATCCGCTCGTCGAGCGCCTGCTGGATATCGCACAGAAACTAGAAGGTCTGTACCGGCACGCGTCCACGCACGCCGCAGGCATCGTCATAGCCGACCGGCCGTTGCGCGAACTGGTGCCCCTCTATCAGGACCCCCGCGGCCAGCTACCGGCGACCCAGTACAACATGAAGTGGGTCGAGGCGGCGGGACTGGTCAAATTCGATTTCCTCGGGCTGAAGACGCTTACAGTGATCGAGAATGCCAAGCACCTGATCAACAGGGGCGGTGGAAGTATCGATCCGGCCCGGCTCGCACTGAACGATGCCGCGACATTTGAACTGCTCTCACGTGCGGAGACGGTCGGCGTGTTCCAGTTGGAAAGCACCGGCATGCGCGATGCGCTGCGCAAGCTCAAGCCCGACCGCTTCGAGGACATCATCGCCATGGTCGCCCTCTACCGTCCGGGCCCGATGGCGAATATTGAGACTTACATTAATCGCAAACATGGACGCGAGACACCGGACTATCTGCACCCGCTGATCGCGCCGATCCTTGAGGAGACCTACGGCGTCATCATCTACCAGGAGCAGGTGATGCAGATAGCCCAGAAGCTGTCCGGCTATTCGCTCGGGGAGGCCGACCTGCTTCGCCGCGCCATGGGCAAGAAGATCAAGGCGGAGATGGACCAGCAGATGTCCCGCTTCGTAGAAGGCGCCGTAGCCAATGGTGTAGACCGCGCCAAGGCCGAGATTATTTTCGACCTTGTCGCCCGTTTTGCCGGATACGGCTTCAACAAGTCTCATGCCGCCGCCTACGCGCTGCTCGCCTACCAGACTGCGTATCTGAAGGCCAATCATCCGGTCGAGTTCCTCGCCGCCTCCATGACCCTCGACATGGGCAACACGGACAAGCTGTCGATCTTCGTCCAGGAGGCACGCCGGCAGGACATCGGCATCCAGCCTCCTTCCGTTAACGCGTCGATGGCGGATTTCTCGCCAGAGGGGCGCTCTATTCGCTACGCCCTGGCGGCCTTGCGCAATATGGGCCGGCTCGCCGCCCAAAGGCTCGTCGAAGAACGCGAGGCCAACGGTCCATTCCGCAATCTGGATGACTTCGCATCGCGGCTGGACGCCGCGAGCTACAACAAGCGCGCCGTGGAGACGCTGGCCGCCTCCGGCGCCTTCGACGCATTGGAGCCTGACCGCGCCAAGGTCCACGGCAATGCCGACAAGATAATGCAGGCGGCAAGCTCATCCGGCGAGGCAGGGCAGGAGGATCTTTTCGCCGGCAAGGCCGTCAGGAGCCTCAACTTGCGCCCAACCCATCCCTGGCCGGCCATGGAGCGCCTGTCGAGAGAGTTCGAGGCCATCGGCTTTTTCCTCTCCGGCCATCCGCTCGACGAATACCAGCCGTTGCTCAATGGCAGCCAGATTCTCGACTGGGCGGCCTTCTCGCAGAGGGTTCAGCGAGGCGCCGCACACGGCACGCTTGCTGCCACAGTCACGCATAGGCAGGAACGCCGGTCTGCGAAGGGCAACCGCTTCGCCTTCGTCGGCTTTTCTGACCGCACCGCGCAATTCGAGGCGGTGGTCTTTTCCGACACCCTCTCCGAGGCGCGCGAAATTTTGGAGCCGGGGACGCCGGTGCTCATTGATCTGGAAGCCGAGAAGGACGGCGAGGGGCTGCGTGCGCGGCTCAAATCCGTGCGGCGCCTCGAAGATCTCTTGAACCAGACCCAGGCGGGCGTTCGGGTGGTCCTCCGCGAGGCCGCGTCGCTGGCAGCGCTTGCCAAGCATCTTCCGGCGACTGGGGAGGGAGAGTTGCGGCTGGTGCTGCAGCTAACCGACGTGGACCGCAGTGTGGAACTGCGTATCCCCGACCGCCGAAAGCCCTCCATCGATGAGCAAGACGCCCTCAGGCGCATTGACGGTGTGCAGGACGTACAGCCCCTCCTTTCCCCCACCCGCAAAGCCGTTAACGCCTGAACGGGTGGGTTTTTCCCGGTCTTGCCAATCCGGGCCAACCTGCCTATAACGCGCACCATCTCACACGCGGATGATTGGCGCGAGATGGGTCGGGCACGTCCTGTCCCCATCCAGAACCACTCCCCGGTGCGTCTGTGGCCCTGACGGCCCAGGCGTTCCCATCCGCGGCGGAACAACCGGTCAAGAGGAGCGCAGTCATGGCACTGCCTACATTCAACATGCGCCAGCTTCTGGAAGCGGGCGTGCATTTCGGACATCAGTCGCACCGCTGGAACCCCAAGATGGGGAGCTACATTTACGGTGCGCGCAATGACATCCACATCATCGACCTGGCCCAGACCGTACCGCTTCTGCACCAGGCCCTGGTCACGGTCAGTGACACGGTGGCGCGCGGCGGCCGCATTCTCTTTGTCGGCACCAAGCGCCAGGCCGCCGAGTCCATCGCCGATGCGGCCAAGCGCTGCGCCCAGTATTTCGTAAATCACCGCTGGCTAGGCGGCACGCTGACGAACTGGAAGACCATTTCCAACTCCATCAAGCGGCTGCGCCATTTGGAGGAGCTGATGGAGGGATCGCAGCAGGGCTTCACCAAGAAGGAGCTGCTGCAGGTCAGCCGCGAACGCGAGCGCCTTGAGCGCTCCCTTGGCGGCATCAAGGACATGGGCGGTGTCCCCGATCTGTTGTTCATCATCGACACCAACAAGGAATCGATCGCCATCGCGGAGGCGCGCAAGCTGGGCATTCCCGTGATCGCCGTTGTCGATACCAATTGTGATCCCGACAACATCGATCACCCGATACCGGGCAATGACGACGCGGGACGGGCGATCACGCTCTATTGCGACCTGATCGCGCGCGCCGCCGTTGACGGCATCGAACGTGCCCAGGGTAGCCACGGCGTGGATGTTGGCGCCTCAGCCGAACCAGCCATGGAAACCGCCCTTGCTGACGAGGGCGGCGAAGCCACCGGAACCAAGCAGGCAAAACCCCACAAGAAGGACGGCAAGGCGGCCAAGGGCGACAAGAAAAAGCCGGCCGCCAAGGCCGACAGCGCCGGCGGCTTCAAGCCATTGAAGAAGCCCGAGGGCGATGCGGACGACCTCAAGCAGATTTCCGGCCTCGGTCCCGTCCTCGAGAGCAAGCTCAACGAATATGGCATCTTCCACTACCGGCAGATTGCCGCTCTCACCAAGGATGATATCGCCGCCGTCGATACAGCCCTCGACTTGAAGGGGCGCATTGACCGTGACGACTGGGTGAAGCAGGCCAAGACCCTGGCCAAGGGTTAGGCCCGGCAGCGCCAATCGGCGAGGAAGCAGAGGACGAAATGGCGACGATCAGTGCTCAGATGGTCAAGGAACTGCGCGAGAAAACCGGCGCAGGGATGATGGACTGCAAGTCCGCCCTCGGCGAAACCGGCGGCGACATGGAAGCGGCCGTCGACTGGCTCCGCGCCAAGGGTCTCGCCAAGGCGGCCAAGAAAGCGGGCCGCGTGGCGGCCGAAGGCCTGGTCGGCGTTGCGGTATCCGGCAACAAGGGAGCCGTTGTCGAGGTCAATTCCGAGACAGACTTCGTCGCCCGCAACGAGCAGTTCCAGGGAATGGTCTCCGAGATCGCGGAGCTGGCACTCGACGCCGGCGGCGATGTGACAAAGCTTTCCCGCGCCAAGCTCAAGAGCAAGAAGGCCAGTGTTGACGAGCATCTCAAGGAGATGGTCGCCACCATCGGCGAGAACATGACCCTGCGCCGCACCAGCGAGGTCAAGGTCAAGGACGGCATTGTCGCCAGCTATATTCACAACGCCGCGGCTCTTAATCTCGGCAAGATCGGTGTTCTGGTCGGTCTGGAGTCCAAGGGCGACAAGACCAAGCTCGCCGAACTGGGACGCCAGATCGCCATGCATGTGGCGGCGACCAGCCCGCTCGCCGTTCGGGCGGAGGAACTGGACCCCGCAACCGTTGACCGCGAGCGTGCGATATTCGCTGAGCAAGCCCGTGAGTCCGGAAAACCCGAGAACATCATTGAAAAGATGGTCGAGGGCCGCGTACGCAAATTTTACGAGGAGGCGGTTCTGCTCAACCAGACCTTCGTCATAGACGGCGAGAATACCGTCGAGAAGGCAGTAAAGGCCGCTGAAAAGAATATCGGCGGACCCGTCAAGGTCACCTCTTTTGTCCGATTCGCCCTCGGAGAAGGCATAGAAAAGGAAGAGCAGGATTTCGCCGCGGAGGTGCGCGCCACGTCCGGCACGTAATCGCCGGTACGTGTTCAAAAGCCTGGGCCGACGGGAGGAGCCATGGCCAGATCGCCCAAGCGTGAAGCCCCGGCCCGCAAGCGGGTGCTGATAAAAATTTCCGGCGAGGCCCTCATGGGCGACGCCGCCTCCGGCATCGACGTGGCGGTCACTGACCGTATTGCCCGTGACCTGAAGGCCGTCAGCGATCAGGGCATGCAGATCTGTCTCGTGGTTGGCGGGGGCAACATCTTTCGCGGCATGGCCGGCGTGGCACAGGGCATGGAGCGTGCCGCTGCCGATTACATGGGCATGCTGGCGACGGTCATGAACGCGATCGCAGTGCAGAATGCGCTTGAACGCATCGGCACGCCCGCACGCGTGCTCTCGGCCATTCCCATGCCGACCGTCTGTGAGTCCTTCATCCGCCCCCGCGCCGTCCGTCATCTGGAGAAGGGCCGGGTGGTCATCTTTGCGGCCGGCACCGGCAATCCCTACTTTACGACCGACACCGCAGCCGCCCTGCGCGCCTCAGAGATGGCCTGCGACGCGATGGTGAAATGGACCCAGGTGGATGGCGTCTATTCGGCCGATCCCAAGCGGGATCCCGGCGCCCAGCGCTACGAACGGCTCTCTTATGCAGATGTATTAGCCCGGGATCTCAAGGTCATGGATGGCGCGGCGATCGCGCTTGCCCGCGACAACGATATCCCCATAATTGTCTGCTCCATGGGGGAAGAGGGCGGACTTCCCCGGGTGCTCCGTGGGGAGGGGCGCTACACTGTGGTGTCGGGCGCGGCATAGGTGGACGGCATGGGCTCCCATGGGACAGCGGCAGCCGGCACGTGACTTCTGCAAAGCGAGAGAAACAGATGAGCGGTTTTGATTTGCAGGACATCGACAGACGGATGCGCGGCGCGCTTGGCTCACTCAAGAAGGAATTCGCGGGCCTGCGCACCGGACGGGCAAATCCTGCGCTGCTCGACCCGATCATGGTTACTGCCTACGGTTCGCAAATGCCGCTTAATCAGGTCGCCAACATTTCCGTTCCCGAACCGCGCATGATTACCGTCCAGGTCTGGGACAAGAGCCAGGTGAGCGCCGTTGAGAAAGCCATCCGGGAGTCCGATCTGGGCCTCAATCCCGTTGTCGATGGTACGCTTCTGCGCCTGCCGATCCCTGAGTTGAACGAGGATCGCCGCAAGGAACTCGTGAAAGTCGCGCACAAATATGCCGAGCAGGCCCGCATTGCGGTGCGAAATGTACGCCGCGACGGCATGGAGGCCCTGAAGAAGCAAGAAAAGGATGGCGAGATCGGCAAGGACGATCATCATGTCCGATCCCAGAAGGTGCAGGACCTGACCGACGCGGTGATCAAGGAAATCGACCAGTCCCTCTCGGCGAAGGAAGCCGAGATCATGCAGGTATAGACAGCCGGGCCACGTCACGGACGGCACAGCCGGGAGGCTGTCTTTGAATAAATCCCCTGAAATCCAGAGGGCTGCCCAGCCGCCCGACGTGCCCCGTCATATTGCCATCATCATGGATGGCAATGGTCGATGGGCCGCGGGCAGGGGCCTGCCTCGGACCGAAGGTCACCGTCAGGGCGTCGAAGCTGTCCGACGTACCATCCAGGCTGCAATGGATCTGGGAATTTCCCATCTTACTCTGTTCAGCTTCTCCTCAGAGAACTGGTCGCGGCCTGAATCGGAAATTCGCGACCTGATGACGCTGCTCAAGAGGTTCATCCGGACCAATCTCGCCGACCTGCATAAGCATGGCGTGAAGCTGCGGGTTATCGGCGAGAGCACCGGCGTGGAAGGAGAGATTGTCAAGCTCATCGACGACGCCGTCGCCCTGACCAGTGGCAACACCCGCCTCACGCTTACCGTCGCCTTTAATTATGGCTCCCGAAACGAGATCGCCCGAGCAGCCGCCAGACTCGCCGAACGTGTTGCGGCGGGCGAACTTGCTGCTGCCGACATTGACGCCGACCGCCTTGCGGGCGAACTGGACACTGCCGGCCTGCCTGACCCCGACCTGCTCATCCGCACCAGCGGGGAGATGCGCCTGTCCAACTTCCTGCTCTGGCAATGCGCCTATTCCGAATTTGTATTCATGGATTGCTACTGGCCCGACTTCGGCCGTGAGGCGCTTGAAGAGGCGCTTTCCATCTACCGAGCGCGCGAACGCCGCTTCGGCGGGCTGGCGGCGGAGTCGAGCGCTTGACCGCCAGGCGTCCAATTGGACGTGCTGCCACTCCCGCGGCCGGCGGCTCTGAATTGATCTTGCGGATTGTCTCTTCGGTCATCATGGCCGGAGCGGCCATCCTGCTCACCGGCGCGGGGACGCTGCCTTTCGCCGGGTTGGTTGCCGGTGTGGCCTCCACATTGTGTTGGGAATGGGGGCGCATGGTCCGCAAGGACAACCCGACACCGCCACTCGTGTTGCATGTAGCGGCGACATTGTTTGCGGTGGCTCTCTCCGCCGCCGGAGAGATTCTGGCTGCAATGGGCGTTCTGTTTGTAGGGGCCGTCCTGCTCGCACTGACGACCAAGCCTGCCTTGGCGCGGTCATGGTCCGCCGCTGGGGCAGTTTATTTCGGGCTTCCTGCAGTCGCTCTCATCGCCATGCGGCAGGATGCTGTCTATGGCATCGCGGCGGTGCTGTTCCTGTTCACGGTCGTCTGGGGAGCCGATACATTTGCCTATTTTACCGGACGCGCCATCGGCGGCCCCAAGCTTGCCCCAAGCATTTCGCCGGGAAAAACCTGGGCGGGTCTATTCGGAGGAGTGATCTTGCCGTCTGCCATTTGCGCAGCCGCCGCGACATGGATTGGAGGAACCTCGCCATTTGCCATTGCCCTGCTGGCTGCAACCCTCGCCTGCATTTCCCAGGTTGGCGATCTGGTTGAGTCTTATGCCAAGCGCCAATTCCGGCAAAAGGACGCCAGCCATCTAATTCCGGGGCACGGCGGTTTCCTCGACAGGGTGGACGGATTCATATTTGCTTCGGTTGCGGCCTGGCTGTTTGGATTGGTACGCGATCCGGGTCACCCGGCGCAGGCCTTGCTGCTGTGGCCCTGAGGCGGAAATGAGCACGCCATGATCGACTCAAACCGAGAAAAGGCGAGCAGAGTTGCCGGGTCACCGCGGCGCATCAGCGTTCTCGGTGCGACTGGCTCCGTCGGCACCAGCACGCTCGATCTCATTGGCCGCGACCCCGGCGCATACCGCGTCGTCGCGCTCACCGCCAATTGCAAGGCCGGCGAACTTGCCGCCCTTGCCCTGCATCATGGCGCCGAGCTGGCAGTTGTACAGGATCAGAATGCTTACGCCGAACTGAAGGCTGCCCTCGCGGGCAGTGGCATCGAGGCGGCAGCGGGTGCGGCTGCCATGCAGGAGGCCGCCGCCCGGCCTGCCGACTGGATCATGGCGGCAATCGTGGGCGCGGCCGGTCTCGCGCCGACCCTTTGCGCGCTGCGCCAGGGGACCTGCGTGGCGCTCGCCAACAAGGAATGCCTGGTCTCGGCCGGACGCATTTTTCTAGATGAGGCCCGCCGTCACGGCGCCACCATAGTGCCGGTCGATTCCGAACATTCCGCCGCGTTCCAATCCATAGACACAGTGAACCCGGGCGGGATCGAAAAGCTAACATTGACGGCCTCCGGCGGCCCGTTCCGGACCTGGAGTACGGAGCGGATGGCCTCGGCCACTCCACAGGATGCGCTGAGCCATCCCAACTGGACCATGGGCCGCAAGATCACCATTGATTCAGCCACGCTGATGAATAAGGGACTCGAACTGATCGAGGCGCTACATCTGTTCCCGGTCCGTCCGGAGCAGCTCGGCGTCGTCATCCATCCCCAGTCGATCGTCCACTGCCTCGTGGAGTATTCCGACGGGTCGGTACTGGCGCAGATGAGTTCACCCGACATGCGCACACCCATCGCCTACGCGCTGTCCTTCCCCAACCGCATGTACGCGCCCACCAAACGCCTTGATTTCAGCCGGGTTGGCTCCCTCACATTTGAGGCTCCAGACGAGGTCAGGTTCCCGGCCCTTCGGGTTGCCCGCGAGGCCATGCTGGCCGGAGGAGGGGCGACGGCGGCGCTAAATGCAGCCAATGAGATTGCCGTAGACGCCTTCCTTGCAGGCAATATCGGGTTTCTGTCGATTTCCGCCCTGGTTGAGGCTACATTGCACGAAGCGGCGAGGCGGAGCCTTGTTCCGGAACCCGTTAGCCTTAACGATGTTTTGAGCATCGACAGCGAATGCCGTGATTTGGCGGTATCATTACTGTCGCGGTTTGCCAGGCCCCCCCTTCACGCCCGTAGGGCATAAACGTATTGGAGCGATCGCCGGATGGGACTGATTGACATCCTGACGAACCAGGCAAGCTGGCTGCTGTCCTACGCCGTGCCATTCCTGTTCGTGCTGACTGTCGTGGTGTTCTTCCACGAACTGGGGCATTTCCTTGTCGCACGCTGGTGCGGCGTTGCCGTGAAGGTGTTTTCCATCGGATTCGGCCGCGAAATCTTCGGATTCAACGACCGTCACGGCACGCGCTGGCGCGTTGCCTGGATCCCGCTTGGAGGCTACGTCAAGTTCGTTGGCGACGAGAACGCCGCCAGCGTTCCCGACCAGGCCTCCATGAAGGATATGACAGAGCGGGAAAAGGCAGGCAATTTCCACCTCAAGCCCCTGCCGAAACGCGCCGCCGTCGTGGCCGCGGGGCCCATCGCCAACTTCATCCTGGCCGTAGCCATCTTTGCCTTCACCTTCACTTTCATCGGCCAACGCATTACGCCGGCGCTTGTGGACGCAGTCACGCCCGGAAGCGCTGCCGAGAAGTCGGGATTTCAGCCAGGCGACCTGATCCTGCGCATCGATGGGCAGAAAATTGACAATTTCGGCGAGATGCAGCGCATTGTCAGCACCAGCCCCGGCCGGACACTGGAGTTCGTGGTTCAGCGCAATGACCGCGAAGTGACCATGACTGCCATTCCGGACCGCAAGGAAATCATCGATCGTTTCGGGAACAAGATGAATCTGGGCCTGCTGGGCGTTCGGCGCAGCACATCGGCGGACGACTGGGTTTTGCAGCGATATGACCCCCTGACCGCCCTTTGGAAGGGGGTGGAGGAAACCTATTTCGTCATCGAGCGTACCCTGTCCTATCTGGGAGACGTCATTATCGGAAAGGAAGCAGCCGACCAGCTTGGCGGGCCGCTCCGGATAGCGCAGGTGTCGGGGCAGGTGGCAACAGCCGGATTCGTCGCCTTGTTGCACCTCGCTGCCGTGCTTTCGGTCAGCATTGGACTGCTCAATCTGTTCCCGATTCCGCTGCTCGATGGCGGCCATCTGCTGTTCTACGCCATCGAGGCCGTGAGGGGGCGTCCCCTGAGCGACAGGGCCCTCGAAATCGGCTTTCGAATTGGCTTTGCAATGGTCCTTATGCTAATGATCTTCGCGACTTGGAACGACCTGAATCACTTCGGGAGCCTGTTCGGCAACCTGTAGTCGGCCGGAGCATGTTGCGGCGCTGCAACAACGCAGCCAGAGCAAGGGGGGAGCTAGCCGCGAAACACAAAACTGCCACATTAGAATGGCGATTTGTTTTCAATGGATTGTACTGCGTACCGGGGGACCGGCGTAGCAGGGGATAACAAGAATAATGCGGTCAAGTGCGCGACCTGCGCAGGGGCCAGTTGCGGCTGTCCTGCTGGTGTTGTTGGGGGTCTTCACCTGTGTCGTCGGCAGCGCGCTGCCGGCCTCATTGGCGCACGCACAGACCGGGTTCACCATCAGCTCCATCCAGGTGCAGGGCAACCGCCGCGTCGAGCCCGAAACCGTCCGTTCCTACCTGACATTCCGCGCCGGCAGCAAATACGACCCCCTTGAAGTGGACGAATCGCTCAAGGTCCTGTTCGCCACCGGACTGTTCCAGGACGTGCGCATCGGCAACAGGGGCACTGTCGTAATTGTCATCGTTGTGGAAAACCCCATCATCAACCGGGTCGCTTTCGAGGGGAACAAGGAAATTGAGGACGATTCCCTCAAATCCGAGGTCCAACTCAAGCCCCGCGCTGTTTTTACCCGTGCCAAGGTCCAGAGCGACTTGCAGCGCATCCTTGATGTCTACCGCCGCCAGGGCCGTTTTTCAGCTCGCGTCGAGCCAAAGATAATCAATCTTGACCACAATCGGGTTGACCTCGTCTTCGAGATCCAGGAAGGCCCCAAGACCACGGTCAAGGGTATCAGCTTCATCGGCAATCAGGCATTTTCCGATTCCCAGTTGCGCGAAGTCATCACCACCACGGAGACTGGCCTCCTCAGCTTCTTCAAGCCTACTAACATCTACGACCCCGACCGCCTCAATCTCGACCGCGAGTTGCTGCGCCAGCACTATCTGAAGAACGGCTATGCAGACGCCAGTATCGTCTCCGCGGTGGCCGACCTCGACCGCGAGGGACAGGGCTTCCTCATCACCTTCACCATTTCAGAAGGGGAGCAATATCGCTTTGGCGCCATAGACATTGAGTCCGGCCTCGCCCAGATCAATCCCCAGGAAGCACTCTCGAAGGCCGAGACCCGAACCGGCAAGATCTATGACGCGTCAAAGGTCGACAAGTCGGTCGAAAACATCACCATGGACGTCTCGCGTCAGGGCTATGCCTTTGGCCGGGTCCGCACCCGTCTTGACCGCGACCCCTCCACGCGCAAGATCGGCCTCACTTATGTGATTGAGGAAGGCCCGCGCATCTACATTGAGCGCATCGAGATTCTGGGAAACAACCGCACCCTCGACTACGTCATCCGCCGCGAATTCCGTCTCGCCGAAGGCGACGCATACAATCGCCTTCTGGTCGATGCCGCCAAGCGTCGCCTCAAGGCGATGGGCTTTTTCAAGAATGTCGATGTAAATGCCGAGCAGGGTAGTGCTCCTGACCGCGTCATTATCGTTGTCAAGGTTCAGGAACAGGCAACAGGAGAATTCTCGGTCGGCGGCGGCTACTCCTCCAACGAAGGTGCCCTCGCCGATATAAGTTTGAGTGAGCGCAACTTCCTCGGCAAAGGCCAGTTCATCCGCGCCCGCGTCCAAGGTAGTCAGGAGCGCCTGCAGTTCGATTTCTCCTTTACAGAACCGCGCTTCATGGGCCGCCAGATGGCCGCCGGATTCGACGCCTTCCATACCGAGCTGGATTCGACGTCCCAATCCTCGTTCAAGAGCCGGCGCAGCGGCGCAAGCATCCGCTTCGGCATTCCACTCGCCAATGACTGGAGCCTCGCCACGCGCTACACAATTTCGCAGGAGTCAATCTTCGACATTCAGGCCGACGCTTCCCAGGCGGTCAAGGACGCGGAAGGCGATACTCTCGTATCTTCCGTTGGCTATACGATCGCGCATGACACGCGCAACAATAAGAAGAATCCCACGCAGGGCCATTATCTTGCCGTCAACCAGGATCTCGCCGGCCTGGGCGGCGACGTGAATTATATCCGCACCACAGCCGAGGCGCGGGCCTACTATCCTGTTTACAAGAAGATTATTCTCGTCGGGCGTCTCGCCGGCGGCCACGTCGAAGGCCTTGGCGAGGACGTGCGCATTCTCGATACATTCTTCATAGGCGGCGAGACCATCCGCGGTTTCGATCGTGCCGGCATTGGTCCCCGCGACCTGTCAACTGGTGACGCGCTTGGCGCCAAAATCTATGGAGTAGCCACTGCGGAGCTTCGCTTTCCCATACCGCTCGTGCCTGAAAATCTCGGTCTTTCCGCGGCGGTTTTCGCCGACGTCGGCACTGCCTTCGAGCCAGGCAATCTCGGTTCGATCAACCCGGCGGTTGTCGGCGACGAAAACACGTTGCGCTCAGCCGTCGGTTTCAGTCTGATCTGGGATTCACCGCTCGGACCGCTGCGCGCGGACATCTCGACCGTGCTCAACTCGGCCGCATTCGACGACGAAGAAAATTTCCGCTTCGGCGCCGCCACCCGTTTCTGACGCCACGCGGACCATTGGGGGCACGGGCGCGCCATTGTGGAATTGCGCCGTCAGTCGCAGCACGGAACGTCATGGAGCATCCAGGCTTCTTCGATCGCGCAGGACCCTTCAGCCTCGGCGAAGTCGTCGCGGCCACCGAGACGGTCGCAGGCGATAGCGCCGATCTGAAGGTAGAAATCCGAGATATACGGACGCTTGACGATGCTGGGCCGCACGATGTGGCTTTTCTCGACAATCCGAAATATCTGGATCAGTTCCGCGTCACCAATGCTTTTGCCTGCTTCGTCAGCACAAAATTCGCCTCGGAGGCGCCCTCTGGACTGACGCCGCTGATCTCTCCCCAGCCTTACCGCTCGTTCGCACTCGCGCTGGGCCTGTTCTACCCCGATGCACTCTTCAGCGCCACGACCGGTGGCTCCGGTTGGGCAAAGGGAAGCACCATCCATCCCACCGCCGAGTTGGAGACAGGGGCCATCGTGGAGCCGGGAGCTGTGATAGG
>JAYZVT010000292.1:0-3611 GCA_036155355.1 Pseudomonadota bacterium | reverse complement strand
CTGGAGCCGGAGGATCTCGTCGCGCTGACCATCGAGGCGGCGGCCATGGCCCGCGTGCCGCTGGCCGGTACGGGCTGGATTCCGGGGGCAAATGGTTTTTAGGCAGAGCGCCAAGCGGCCATCTCTGCGTGCGCGACGCAGGATTTTCCCGATTTGGGGGCGGACAAAGAAAGAGAGCGAGCGAATGACAGATCTCAGCCAAATCGCCGCCGAGAAGGGGATCAAGTACTTCCTGATCAGCTTCGTCGATCTGTTCGGAACCATGCGCGCCAAGCTGGTGCCGGCCGCAGCGATCGGCGAGATGGCAAAGTCGGGTGCAGGATTCGCGGGCTTCGCGTCCTGGCTCGATATGACGCCGGCCGATCCGGACATGTTCGCTGTCCCCGATCCCGACAGTCTCATCCAGCTGCCGTGGAAGAAGGAGGTGGGCTGGCTCGCGGCTGCGCCTTACATGAGCGGCCAGCCGGTCGAGCAGGCGCCGCGCAACGTTCTGAAGCGCGTGATCGAGGCAGCAGGCGCCAAGGGCTACCAGCTCAAGACCGGCGTGGAGTGCGAGTACTTTCTCATCCTTCCTGACGGCAGCGACATTTCCGATCCCGCCGACGTGCAGTCGAAGCCCTGCTACGACCAGCAGGCGCTGATGCGCCGCTATGACGTCATCACCGAGATCTGCGACAGCATGCTGGAGCTGGGCTGGGGCCCCTACCAGAACGATCACGAGGATGCCAACGGCCAGTTCGAGATGAACTGGGACTACGACGACGCGCTGCGCACGGCCGACAAACACGCGTTCTTCAAGTACATGGTGAAGACCATCGCCGAGAAGCATGGTCTGCGCGCCACATTCATGCCCAAGCCTTTTTCGCATCTCACCGGCAATGGCTGCCACGCGCACGTGTCGCTCTGGTCCAAGTCGACGGGGCAGAACCTGTTCGACGACCCGAACGGCGAGCTCGGGGTTTCGGCGCTGGGCTACAACTTCCTGGCCGGCATTTTGAACTCCGCCGACGCGCTGGCTGCCATCACCAACCCGACGGTCAACACCTACAAGCGCATCAACGCGCCGCGCACGACGTCGGGCGCGACGTGGTCGCCGAACACCGTTACATATGCCGGTAACAACCGCACCCACATGGTGCGCATCCCAGGTGCGGGCCGTTTCGAGGTCCGCCTCGCCGACGGGGCGACCAATCCGTATCTGCTGCCGGCAGGTCTGCTCGTCGCCGGGCTCGACGGTATCGACAACAAGCGCGATCCCGGGCCACGGCTCGACATCGACATGTATGCGGAAGGGCACGCGGTGAAGGACGCAAAGCGCCTGCCGCTCAATCTTCTCGATGCGCTGCGCGCTTTCGAGGCGTCCAGCGTTCTGAAGGCCGGATTGGGCGAGCCCTTCGTGGCCGCCTACACCAAGCTCAAGACGGCGGACTGGAACGAGTTCACCGGTCACCTAACCGAGTGGGAGCGGAGCCGCACGCTCGACTGCTGATCAGGTACCGAAAGCTCGTGCACTATTCCCTTCTCCGTGTCGTCGGGCAGGCTCTCAAGGGCAATCGAGGGTGGACGCCCGCATGGCGCCGCGCCGAGCCCAAGCAGCGCTACGACGTTGTCATCATCGGCGGCGGCGGCCACGGTCTGGCGACCGCCTACTATCTGGCCAAGGTGCACAAGATCACCAACGTCGCCGTGGTCGAAAAGGGCTACCTCGGCTCCGGCAACGTCGGGCGCAACACCACCATCATACGCTCCAACTATCTGCTCCCGGGCAACCTTCCGTTCTACGAGTGGTCGATGAAGCTGTGGGAGAGGCTGGAGCGGGAGCTGAACTTCAACGTGATGGTCAGCCAGCGCGGCGTTCTCAACGTTTTCCACTCCGATGCGCAGCGCAACGCCTTCGTCCGCCGCGGAAACGCCATGCGCATGCATGGGATCGACGCGGAGCTGTTGGACCGTGACCAGGTGCGCCGCATGATCCCCTTCGCCGACTTCGAGCAGGCGCGCTTTCCCATCCTCGGCGGCCTGTTGCAACCTCGTGGCGGCACCGCGCGCCACGACGCGGTCGCGTGGGGCTATGCCCGCGGCGCCGATGCGCGCGGCGTCGACATCATCGAGGGCTGCGAGGTGACCGGCATTGACGTTACGGGCGGCGCCGTAACGGGCGTGGAAACGACGAAAGGCTTCGTCGGCGCGGACAAGGTCGCGATCTCGGTTGCCGGCAACACCTCGCGCGTTGCGGCGATGGCCGGCCTGCGGCTCCCTATCGAGAGCCACGTCATGCAGGCGTTCGTCACCGAGGGGCTGAAGCCGCTCATCGACAACGTCGTCACCTTCGGCGCAGGGCACTTCTACGTCAGCCAGTCGGACAAGGGCGGTCTTGTCTTCGGCGGCGATATCGACGGCTACAACTCGTACGCGCAGCGGGGGAATCTGCCGGTGGCCGAGGACGTGGCGGAAGGTGCCGTGGCACTCTTTCCCAACCTCGGCCGCCTGCGTATTCTGCGCAATTGGGCCGGCATCGTCGACATGTCCATGGACGGCTCGCCGATCATCGACAGGACCCACGTCAACGGCCTCTATCTCAACGGCGCCTGGAACTACGGCGGCTTCAAAGCCACGCCCGCGGCCGGCTGGTGCCTCGCCCATCTCGTCGCCAAGGATACAGCGCACGAGGTTGCCGCCGCGTATCGCCTCGACCGTTTCGCGCGCGGCGCCGTCATTGATGAAAAGGGGATGGGCGCGCAGCCCAACCTGCACTGTGGAACCTTTTGCGCACATGCCCCTACTGCGGCGCGCGCGACGCCGGCGAGTTCTCCTACCGCGGAGCCGCCGATCTCGAGCGTCCCGACCCCAACGGTGAGAACGCCGAACAGGACTTGCGCGACAACCCCGATGTCCTTGCGAAGGGCTGCCAGGTGGACCTGCACGATGCCGCGTTTCCGGCCGGCGCGGCCGCCACCACGCAGATCGATCAGATGGCGTGTCAGCTTTGGCGGACCGATGACGCCCCGACGTACGGTCTCCTTGTCAACCGCAGTCTTGCGCAGTGCCTGTGGTCGTGGGTTGCGACCTCTGCCGCGGAATGCCGTTACGAGGTAGCCGCGCCGTAGTTGGTCGCCGCCGCGGCGTTCCGCTTCCCACCCAAAAAGAAAGCCTTGCCCGGCGTGGATCCAACGCCGGACAAGGCTGGGGAGAGAGATTCGACTTGGAGCTGTCGAATACGCGAAAATTACCAATAGGAAAATGGTTTTCCTGTGGCGAAATCTGGCTCCGCGACCGTGCCTCGGCTCTACAGGAAATCGGAGATCGCCCTGAAGTGCCTCTGCTCTGGCGCGCCTTAGGCTCGGTGCATTGATTTCTGCGCCGGCGCAATGCTCAAATGCTGACAAAGAGCCGGCTGCAGAAGAGCCCGAAAATCATCCTTCTTCCGCCAACTTGTGTGCCTAGCGAAAGAGGCGCGCATGCAACTCATGCGCTCTGTTGTCGGGGGATGCAGACCGGACCATGCAGGACGCCGCTCAGCCGACGAGTCCGACACCGATGCTCGTGCGCTATCGCGCGCCGAAGGATGCGGTCACGTGGCTGCGCAAGGTCTTCGGCTTTGAGGTCCGCAG
>JAYZVT010000291.1:0-2786 GCA_036155355.1 Pseudomonadota bacterium | reverse complement strand
AGAGGACGGGAATATTCGACTGGCCGGCGCGGCGGCCCAGGTCGATGACCCGCGCCATGGAATCGCTGCGGGTGATGATGTCGGTAAAGGTAAGGCTGCCGTCACTCGCCCGCTTGATGCGCTTGATCTCGGTCTCGAGCTGGGTGATGCGCAGGGCGTTGTTGATCGACACCTGCAGGCGCTCGGGATTGACCGGCTTGACCACGAAGTCGGTGGCGCCGGCGCGCATGGCCGAAATGGCGCTCTCGATGCTGCCATTGGCGGTTTGTACGATGACAGGCGGCGCTGAAGGCTCGCCGCGCAGGCGGTCGAGCACGCCCATGCCGTCGAGACCAGGCATCACCAGGTCGAGCAGGAGGAGCGAAATCTCGCCTGACCCTGCGTCCCTGAGGACGTCGAGGGCATGCTCTCCGTTTTCGGCGGAGCGGGCGGCAAATCCGAATCTCTTGACGGTTTCTTCCAGGATACGGCGCTGGGCCGGATCGTCATCGACGATCAAAACGCACTTCGGCATCGCAGAAACTCACTTTACGCATTACCTGTTACTGCCGCGCGGGGGGCATTTCCGAAGCGCGGGCGGGAGGACTTTCCGAAACGCGAATCGCCGCTCCCGTCGAAGATCGAGACTAGCCGGGGTTGGTAAACAGGATGTTTAGCTGCTGACCGAAATTGGACGGGCATTCGCGCGAAGCGGCCAGAATGGCCGCTTTCCAGAATTCCCTTGACCCTTGAACCGGGGCGGCGAGGGCCGCACATTAGGCCCAGAACGCCAAAAAGCGACAGCAAGGACAATATGCAGGACAGCACCGCAAAGGCCGCGAAGCCCGATCTCGGCGTCATGCCGGAATGGAATCTCGGCGATCTTTACCCGGCTGCAGACTCCAAGGAACTGAAGTCCGACATTGCGCTGGCGCAGAAGCTGGCGACGGCCTTCCAGAAGAAATATCAGGGCAAGCTCGACGCGTTGGCCAAGCAGGGCGGCGCCAGGCTTGCGGGCGCGATCCGGGACTACGAGAAGCAGCAGGATCTGCTCGGACGGCTCTATTCCTTCGCCGGTCTGCTCTATGCGGCCGACACTTCCGATCCGGTGCGGGCGAAATTCTATGGCGACATCCAGGAAAAGCTGACCGCGATCTCGACAAAGCTGCTGTTCTTCGAGCTGGAATTCAACCGCATTGGCGTCAGGCGGCTGGCGGACGCGATGAAGAACAAGAAGCTCGCCCACTACCGGCCGTGGATCGATGACCTGCGCAAGGAAAAGCCCTACCAGCTCGACGACGAGATCGAACGGCTGTTTCACGAGAAGTCGGTCACCTCACGTTCGGCCTGGAACCGGCTGTTCAACGAGACCATTACGGCGCTTCGCTTTGATGTTGAAGGCGAAACGCTGACGCTGGAGCCGACACTCAACAAGCTTCTCGACCGCGAGGAGCCGGTGCGCCGCAAGGCGGCCGAGGCCCTGGCGGACGTGTTTGCCAAGAATGTGCGGCTGTTCACGCTTGTCACCAATACGCTGGCGAAGGACAAGGAGATTTCCGACACTTGGCGTGGCTTCAAGGACGTGGCGGATTCGCGGCACCTGGCCAACCGGGTGGAGCGGCCGGTGGTGGATGCGCTGGTCAAGTCGGTGCATGACGCCTATCCGCGGCTTTCCCATCGCTACTATGCGCTGAAGGCGAAGTGGCTGCGCATGGAGACGCTGTCGCACTGGGACCGCAATGCACCGCTGCCCGACCAGCCGACCCGGATCATCGCCTGGCCCGAGGCGGAGAAGATTGTGCTGGAAGCCTATGGCGCCTTCACGCCGGAGATGGCGAAGATCGCCGGCAAGTTCTTCACCTCGTCGTGGATCGATGCGCCGGTGCGCGAGGGCAAATCGCCCGGCGCCTTCTCACATCCGACCGTGCCGAGCGCGCATCCCTACATCATGCTCAACTACCAGGGTAAGCCGCGCGATGTGATGACGCTCGCCCATGAGCTGGGCCATGGCGTCCACCAGGTGCTCGCCAACACGCAGGGGCCGCTGATGGCGCCGACGCCGCTGACGCTCGCCGAGACGGCAAGCGTGTTCGGCGAGATGCTTACTTTCCAGAAACTGCTCAGGAGCGCCAAGGACAAGCGCGAGCGCAGGGCCATGCTCGCCTCCAAGGTTGAGGACATGAT
The DNA here is from genome assembly GCA_036155355.1 of Pseudomonadota bacterium. Lineage (GTDB taxonomy): Bacteria > Pseudomonadota > Alphaproteobacteria > Rhizobiales > Methyloligellaceae > JAYZVT01. Next base: position 623 of record JAYZVT010000291.1, on the reverse strand, counting down.
CAACACGGTTGTGCGCCAGATCGCCTTCTACAGTTTCGAGCGCAAGGTTCATCTAGAGCGGCGAGAAGGCGAACTAACGTCGGAGCGGTTGGGCGAAATCTGGCTTGATGTGCAGCGCCAGAGCCTGGGACCGGCAGTGACGCTGAAAGCGGGCTACGAGAACTTCTGGGCCTACATCCCGCACTTCATCCATTCGCCCTTTTATGTTTATGCGTATGCCTTCGGCGAGTGCTTGGTGAACTCGCTCTACGCCGTCTATGAAAAGGCGAATGAAGGCTTCGCCGAGAAGTATCTGGACATGCTGCGTGCGGGCGGGACCAAGCATCATTCCGAACTGCTGAAGCCATTCGGCCTCGACGCGACCAATCCCGGATTCTGGACGATGGGACTCAAGGTCATCGAAGGCTTTATCGACGAGCTTGAGGCGATGGACAGGACCGCCTGAGCGGCGGTCAGTGCCGGGCGAAGACCTCGGTAGTGCCGTCTTTCTTCAGGAGCAGAACCTCGTAAGGTTCGCTCTTGCCGTCGGGGGATTCCATTCCGGGCGAGCCCATCGGCATGCCGGGCACGGAAAGGCCGATCGCGTCGGGCTTCTCCGTGAGCAGCCGCTTCACATCGGCGGC
>JAYZVT010000290.1:0-5187 GCA_036155355.1 Pseudomonadota bacterium | reverse complement strand
CGACATAGTGTCCACCGGCGGGCGCGCTTTGCAAGCGTCGTTCAGGGGATGGACAGTGGCAGTATTGCGTAGATCTGCGCCTCGCGGGCGCGTGTCCGCGACCGTTCTTCCGGTATATCTGCTGTTCGCCGCCGGTCTCGTCATGGCCGCGGGGCTGGGTGGCTGCTCGCGATCAGGCGACGAGAGCACCAAGCTGTCCAAGCGGGTCGTGCCCATCGGCCAGCGCGCGCCCAAAGGCGGCGGCGTCTACAAGGTGGGCAATCCCTACCAGATCAACGGCAAATGGTTCCATCCTAGGGAAGACCCCGCCTATGACCAGGTTGGCGTCGCCTCCTGGTATGGAGACCTGTTCCACGGGCGCTACACGGCCAACGGCGAAATCTTCGATCAGGAGTCGCTGACCGCGGCGCATCCGACCCTTCCGCTCCCCGTCTACGCGGAAGTGACCAACCTGCAGAACAACCGCGCAATCGTGGTTCGCGTGAACGATCGTGGACCTTATGCGCATGACCGCGTCATCGACCTGTCGCGCCGCTCGGCGGAAGTGCTTGGCTTCGAGAGAGCCGGGACTGCTCAGGTTCGCGTGCGCTACCTGGGCAAGGCACCACTCAACGGCGACGACTCCTATGAGCGCCAGATACTGGCGAGCCGCCACTGGATTCGCACGGCGGCAGGCAAGCAGGACCGCAACATCGAAGTCGCCGTGTCCAAACCGATCACGAAGATCGCGGAGCCCGGCATGACTCAGCGCCGCACGCCCCAGACAGAACCGGCGCCCGCGCCGGTCCAGGTTGCCTCGGCAGGACGGCTCGCTCCGGCTCCAGTCGTCACTACTGCGTCGGCCGCTCCGGCGTCCACTGCGAGTTTGGCGGGTCCTGTCGCGGGTCAGCCGCTGTTTGTCCAGGCGGGCTCCTACCGGGATGAGGGCAATGCGGCCGCACTGCGCCAGCGGCTGGCGGGCGTGGGACAAGTGAGCGTCTACCCGGCGGAAATCTCGGGGACAATGTATTACCGGGTGCGGGTCGGGCCGTTCAACCATCGTAGCGAGGCCGACCACGCGCTGCGGCGCGTACAGGCGGCGGGGCAGAGCGGTGCGCATGTGGTGCTGAACTGACCGGTCTTGCCGGCGGGGACCCGGCAGGTTGATTTTTGTGCCCCATCAACCGATAGTTGGCGCGGGAGGACGGTCGGCGGCCCACAAGCCGGCTGTTTTGCGGACTAATCTGGCACCAAGCCTACAAGCGGGATCCGCAATGCGTCTGTTGCGTGTGTGTTTGTTCGTGCTGACGGCAGCCGTGGCGGCTACTCGCCCGGTCGATGCCGCCCCCGAATTCGACACGCCCGCGCAGTGGGTCATCCTCATGGACGCCGCCACGCAGTCGGTGCTGTTCGAAAAATCCGCCGATGCATTGATGCCACCCGCCAGCATGAGCAAGCTGATGACGCTTGCGGTGGTCTTCCAGGCGCTCAAGGAAGGCCGGCTCAAGCTCACCGACGAGTTCACCACCAGCGTCTATGCCTGGCGGACGGGGGGAGCGCCTTCGGGCACCTCGGCCATGTTCGTGCCACTGAAAGAGTCGGCCACGGTCGATGAACTGCTGCAGGGCATCGCCGTTCAATCCGGCAACGACGCCTGCATTATCCTGGCGGAGGGCATTGCCGGTTCGGAGGCGGCTTTCGCCGACATGATGACAGCTTACGGGAAGAAGATCGGACTGGAGCACTCGATCTTCCGCAATTCGACCGGGTTGCCGCATCCCGATCACATGATGACGGCGCGCGACCTGGCGAAACTGGCGCGATATCTCATCCGCACCTATCCGGAGTACTACCACTACTTCGCCCAGAAGGAGTTCAAGTACCGCAAGCACCTGTTTCACAATCGCAACCCTCTCGTCTACCAAGAGAACGGCGTTGACGGACTGAAGACCGGCTATACCGAGGAGTCCGGCTACGGCATCACCGCGTCGATGGTACAGGGGGACCAGCGTCTTATCGTGGTGGTCAACGGGCTCAAGTCCAAGAAGGAACGCCATGAGGACGCGCGGCAGCTTCTGGAATGGGGCTTTCGCAACTTCAAGAGCTACAAGCTGTTCAACGAAGGCGAGATCATCGGCGACGCTCTTGTGTGGGGCGGGACGTCGCGCTTCGTCGAGCTGACCGGCAATGGGCCGATCACTGTGCTGCTGCCGCGCTCGGAAACGCCGAAACTCAAGGCCTCCATCGTCTATCAGGGGCCACTGAAGCCGCCGCTCAAGAAAGGCGACAAGGTCGCAGTGCTGAAGATCACCGCCGCGGATGTGGTGGTGAACGAAATTCCCCTTTACGCGGCCACGGAAGTGGAAGAAGCCAGCATCTACCGTCGCGGCTTCGACTCGCTTCTGCATCTGGCTTTTGGCTGGCTGTTGTAGGATCGTTCGCCACGGACAAGGCCGCGGCGAAGGGCAATATGGCTGGCAAGTTCATCACCATCGAGGGCGGCGAGGGCGCTGGCAAGTCCACCCAGGCGCAATTGCTCGGCGAGCGGCTGCGCGCCAAGGGACACAAGGTGCTGCTCACGCGCGAGCCGGGCGGCTCCGATCGCGCCGAGAAGATCCGCGATTTCCTGCTGTCCGGTTCGGCGAAGGGATATGGCGCGGCCGGAGAGGCAGTGCTGTTCGCTTCCGCCCGCGACGATCATCTGGAAAAGACCATTCGCCCGGCGCTCGAGAAAGGCGAGTGGGTCGTCTGCGACCGCTTCATGGATTCCACTCGCGCCTATCAGGGGGCGGCCGGGGGCGCACGTACGCAACTGCTGGCGGCGCTGGAGAGGCTGGTGGTCGGTCCAGACCGACCCGACCTGACTCTTGTGCTGGACCGGCCGGCTGACGCGGGACTGAAGCGCGCAAGAGCGCGCAAGACCGAGGGCGCAGATGAGGCGCCCGACCGTTTCGAGGCCATGGACGAGGGTTTCCACGACATGCTGCGGCGTGGGTTCCTGGATATCGCCCGGTCAGAGCCCGAGCGCTGCGTCATCATCGACGCCGGCCAGAACCCGGCGTCGGTGGCGGAGGATGTGTGGGAAGCGGTGATGCAGAGGCTCGAGCCATGAGCCGCCGCACATCTGCGGCTGTGTCGTCGGAGGAGGGGCCTCCGGAGCCGGACCGCCTCGAGGGCTATCCGCATCCGCGTGAGGCCGTCACTTTCTTCGGCCACCGGGAAGCGGAGGCGAGACTTGCCGACACCTGGTTTTCGGGCCGGCTGCATCACGCCTGGCTGATCGGGGGACCATCGGGCGTGGGCAAGGCGACGCTGGCCTACCGGCTGACGCGCGCGGTCCTGTCCGGCGACGCAATGAAGCCGCAGGACGGCAGGCTGCCCGCCGATGCGGACAGTCCGGTCTTCCGCCGCATTGCCGCGCGGGCGCATCCGAGCCTGATGGTGCTGACGCGGCCCTGGCAGGAAAAGACGAAGAAGTTTGCCACGGTCATTACAGTGGACGAGGTGCGGCGTCTGCGCGCCTTCCTCGGCCAGACGTCGGGAGAGGGGCGCTGGCGCTGCGTCATCGTGGACAAGGCGGACGAATTGAATACCGGCGCGGCGAATGCGCTGCTGAAGAGCCTGGAGGAGCCGCCTGCTTTCTGCCTGTTCCTGCTGGTGTGCGATGCGCCGGGCCGGCTTCCCGCCACCATAAGGTCGCGCTGCCAGTCGCTGCGGCTGGGTCCGCTGGGCGAGGACGACCTGGCATCGGCGGTGTCGGCGGCGATTGCAGGTGCAGGCAAGGAGCCGCCCGGTCCGGAACGCTTGGCCGCCTGCATGGAGCTCAGCGGCGGCAGTGTCGGCCGGACTCTGGCGCTGCTTGAGCTGGAGGGAGATGCGCTGCAGCGGACACTGGTGGAACTACTGTCCACGGCGCCTGACTTCGACTACACGGCAGTCCACAAGCTTGTGGACCGGCTGACAGGCAGCGGGGCGGAGGCCTCCTACGACCTGTTCTTCCAGTTGCTGTCGGACCTGCTGTCGCGCCTGGTGTCGGGAGCCTCGCGGGGCCTGCCCGCGCGCGATCCGGTGGAAGCGGCACTTATATCGCGCCTGTCGGACCGGGGCACCCTTGCGAAATGGGCGGAGCTATGGGAAACAGTCGCCCGCATGAAGGCGGAAGCCGACGTGCTGAATCTCGACCGGAAGACCCTGATTCTGGGGACTTTTTTCCGCCTCGAGGAGACCGCCCGCGCAAGCGGGCCGTAATTCGGGCGCATCCCTGCCGGCTATCCCGCCGACGCTCCCGCAAGCGCAAGGCCTGAGACGCGATGGCGAAGAAGCCGCCCTTCTACATCACCACGGCGATTTCCTATCCCAACGGCCAGCCGCACATCGGCCACGCCTATGAGGCCATCGCCACGGATGCCTTCGCTCGCTTCAAACGGCTGGACGGGCATGAGGTGTATTTTCTCACCGGCACCGACGAGCACGGCATCAAGATGTTGCAGACGGCGCGCGGACAGGGGATCAGCCCCCGGGAACTGGCGGATCGCAACACGCCGCGCTTCGAGCTGATGGTGCAGAAGCTGAACTGCTCCAACGACGACTTCATCCGTACCAGCGAGGAGCGCCATTACCGTTCCAGCCAGGAAATCTGGCGGCGCATGGAAGCCAATGGCGACATCTATCTGGATAAGTATGCGGGCTGGTACTCGGTACGGGACGAGGCCTATTACGATGAGAGCGAGCTGACGCAAGGCGAGGGCGGCAAGAAGCTGTCGCCCCAGGGCACGCCCGTGGAATGGGTGGAGGAGGAAAGCTACTTTTTCCGGCTCTCCGCCTACCAGGACAAGCTGCTGGCCCATTACGAGGCCAATCCGGATTTCATCGGGCCCGATGCACGGCGAAACGAGGTGATCGCCTTCGTGAAGCGGGGGCTGCAGGATCTGTCGGTGTCGCGCACCACCTTCGACTGGGGCATACCGGTGCCCGGCAACGAGAAGCACATCATGTATGTGTGGGTGGACGCGCTCACCAACTACATTACCGGGGTCGGCTTTCCGGACGAGAAGAGTGCGCTTTACAAGAAGTTCTGGCCGGCGGACGCGCATATCATCGGCAAGGACATCATCCGTTTTCACACCGTCTACTGGCCGGCCTTCCTGATGTCGGCAGGGATCGCGCTGCCAAAACGCGTCTTTGCCCATGGCTTCCTGTTCAACAGGG
>JAYZVT010000289.1:0-5202 GCA_036155355.1 Pseudomonadota bacterium | reverse complement strand
GACCTGGCGTGCCGGAACCGCGGCAACACGAAATGGGCACGCCTAGGAAGCGCACCCTCCGTGTCCGACCGCGGCATCGATCAGTTCGACGGCAGCCTTGAACGCGGCTTCTATATCCAAATTGGTCGTATCGAGCAAGTGCGCGTCCCGAGCCTGTTTCAGCGGGGAGGCGGAGCGGTCCCGGTCCCTGGCGTCGCGCAGCTCCACCTCGGCCAGGACCTCCTCGAAAGTCGCCGCCGATCCCGCCCCCGTCAGCTCCGCATGGCGCCGTCTCGCCCGTTCCGCCGGCGCGGCGGTGACGAACAGCTTCACGTCGGCGTCCGGGCAGACCACGGTGCCGATATCGCGTCCATCCAGTACTGCCCCTCCGCGCGAACCGGCGATGGAGCGCTGATATTGCAGCAACACCGCGCGGACCGCCTGGATACGCGCCACAATCGAGGCCGCTTCGCCCATGCCCCGCGTCCGCAGCACCGGATCCCCGAAGGTGGAGGCATCGAGGGCTTTCGCCGCCGCCACCGCCGCCGTCTCGTCGGCGGGATCGCCGCCTGCCTTCAGGACGTCGCGGGCGACCGCCCGGTAGAGGGCGCCCGTGTCCAGATAGTCCAGCCCGTAATGGGCAGCGATCCGTCGCGCCAGCGTGCCCTTGCCCGATGCCGCGGGGCCGTCCACCGCGACAATCACGCGCGCACCCGCGCCGGAGCGATCCTGGCGCCAAGCTTGTTCATCAGGGCGGCGAAATCGGGAAAGCTCGTGGCGATCATGTCGCCGTCGTCGATGGTGACGGCGGACTCCGCGCCGAGACCGAGGACGAGAAAGGCCATGGCGATGCGGTGGTCCATGTGGGTCACGACCGGCCCGCCGCCTTTGACCTTGCTGCCGGTGACGATCAGGCTGTCGTCCTCGATGCGGGCGGCGACGCCGCAGGCCGCAAGCCCCGCCGCGGTCGCGGCCAGCCGGTCGCTCTCCTTGACCCGCAACTCGCCAAGCCCCTCCATGCGCGTCTCGCCCTTGGCGAAGGCGGCGAGCACGGCCAGCACCGGATATTCGTCGATCATGCTCGGCGCGCGTGCGGCCGGCACCGTCACGCCGGTGAGCCTGCCCGCCTTCACGGTGATGTCAGCGACAGGCTCGCCATTCCGCTCGCGGCAGTTGGCGAATGCGACGCCGGCGCCCATCTCGCGCAGCGTTTCGTAGAAGCCGGCCCGCGTCGGATTCACCAGCACATTCTCGACGGTGACTTGCGATCCCGGTGCGATCAGCGCCGCGGCTACCGCAAAGGCCGCTGAACTTGGATCGCCCGGCACCTGCAAGTCGCGTCCGGTCAGTTCCGCTTCGCCATTTACGGTGATGGCATGGCCGCCGTCGTCGGGCCTGACCTCCACCGTCGCGCCGAAATGCCGGAGCATCCTTTCGGTGTGATCGCGCGTCGCCTCGCGCTCGATGACCGTGGTGCGTCCGGGCGCGTGCAGGCCCGCCAGCAGCACGGCCGACTTCACCTGCGCCGAGGCCACCGGCGAGCGATAGACGATGGGGACGAGATCGCTGCTGCCTCTCAGCGTCAGTGGCAGAGTCTGGCCACCTTCCAGCACTTCGAGGCCCATCTGCTTCAGCGGTTCCAGCACCCGGTCCATGGGACGGCGGCTGAGCGAGGCGTCGCCGGTGAACTGCGCGGTGATGGGCTGTCCGGCGATGACGCCCATGGTCAGGCGCGCGCCGGTGCCAGAATTGCCGAAATCGAGCAGCGTCTTCGGCTGCATCAGTCCGCCCGTGCCCAGCCCGCGCACCACCCAGTCCGCGCCTTCGCGCGTCACGCCTGCGCCCATCGCCTCGATCACTTTTGCGGTGTTGAGCACGTCTTCTGCTTCCAGAAGCCCGGAAATCCGCGTCACTCCGGTCGCCAGCGCCCCCAGCAGCAGCGCGCGGTGGGAAATCGACTTGTCCCCCGGCACGGAAATGCGGCCCTTGAGCGGGCCCGAACCGGAAGACGACAGCGGCGGTGCCATGCGTGACTGGACCTTGCGTATTGAGTGGGCGCGGGATGCGGCGCGCGAGCGCCGGAAGGCCGGCGCGCGGCCGACCGGATGCATAGAGCCCGCCGTGCCGCGCCCTGTCAATCTGCCCCCTTGACGTTGCGCGCTTACAGGCAGATTTGGTTTTGACAGGGCCTTTCCGCCGTGGCAATGGGGGGCCGGATTCTTGGCACCATCAGGATTTGCGAATGACGAAAGTAGAGCGGGGAACGAAGCGCAGCTGCACCGAGTGCGGCGCGAAGTTCTATGATCTCAATCGGTCGCCAATCACATGCCCGTCCTGCGGCGCGGCATACGCGGCCGAGACTGTCGCGCCCAGGCGCGCCAAGCCGGCGCCGGTCGCCGAGGTTGAGAAGGAAGAGGAAGAGCCCGTCGCCAAGACGGCCCCGGGCGTCGAGATCGTTTCTCTCGATGAGGCAGCCGCCGAGGAAGCCGGCAAGGCCGACGAGGACGAGCTGATCGACCTGGGCGACGACGAGGACGTGACCATCGAGGACGACGACGAGGACGTGTTCCTGGAGGACGACGAGGAAGACGGCGACGGCGTCTCCGGCATCGTCAGTTCCCCCTCCAAGGAAGACGAGGACGTCTGACTGTTCTGCCCACTCTCAGCGCCGCATGTTTTGCTTGATCGCGGCGCGCCCTAGGCATTACAAGGGCCGCCTGACGCAGGCGGCTTCCCATGCCGCCCGTGAACCTGCTGGAAATGCAGGCGCGAGTGGGGCCATAGCTCAGTTGGGAGAGCGCGTGAATGGCATTCACGAGGTCGGCGGTTCGATCCCGCCTGGCTCCACCATTCTCTTCAACCAAGAAGTTTTCTGGTCTGCGCCATATGCCCGTGACTGATGTTGCGGCGATGGCCGGACTGGATTTCGTGCCCCTGTGGGGGATTGCGCCCGACGACATTGCCCGCCTCATGAACGACGAGCGGGTCGGAAGATATCTCCCGCTGCTGCAAAGGCCATTTACGGCCCGGGACTGTCAGGCCTTCCTTGATGCCAAGAGGAAGCTTTGGGACGAGCATGGATATGGTCCCTGCGCCATTCTTATCGGGGGGCAATTCGCGGGCTGGGGCGGCCTCCAGCCCGAACAGGGAGACGTCGATTTCGCCCTTGTGCTGCGTCCCGAATATTGGGGCTGGGGCCGCAGGATCTTCGACAGGATCAAGGCGCAGGCGTTCAGCGACATGCGCCTCCAGTCGATCACGATCCTGCTTCCCCCGGGCCGCCACAACACCCGTGCTGTGATCCGCCTCGGCTTCACGCCCGATGGCCAGGCCACTGTCAATGGCAAAGCCTTCGAGCGATACCGACTGTCCCGGCCATAGCCGGTATTGCAGCTGCGGGCGTCGCTGATCCCATATCTTGATCCCTGCCGATCCCGGCACCATATTCGGACAGAGACTTGGTGGCGCCCGTTTGGGGCCGCCGGGACGCCGCACGGCGCCTCAGGGGCCGGGAGCGGCGACTGAACCGCAAGACATCACGGTCGCGTTCAGGAGGGCTAGCGCTATGTCGCGGACGTCACTTCTGAACAGTCCACTGCTGCTGGGATTCGACGAGATCGAGCGTGTGCTCGACCGCATCGGCAAGTCCTCCGGCGACGGCTACCCTCCCTACAACATCGAGCGGATCGGCCAGGCTGGAGACGAGGGCGAAGCCCTGCGCATTACCCTGGCCGTTGCCGGCTTTTCCCAGGGCGACCTGGACATTTCGCTTGAGGACAACCAGCTGACCATCCGCGGCAAACAGGACGATGGCGGCCAGCGCGTCTATCTGCATCGCGGCATCGCCGCGCGGCAGTTCCAGCGCACCTTCGTCCTTGCCGACGGCATCGAGGTGCGCGGCGCCGATCTCGCCAACGGCCTCCTCTCGATAGAACTGGTGAGGCGGATGCCCGAGCGCAGCGTGCGCAAGGTCGAGATCTCTCAGCGCGGATAACTTGCCAAATCTGGACTGACCTTGGCCCGGTGCCGCCCTCCGCGGCAACGGATTGGCGCGGCGGCGCGCGTATCAGGACACAGGTGACGAAAAATGAACAAGGACAACGAGCACAACAGTAGCAGTCCCCCTGCGGGGCGGCCGGTCATGAGCCCGGATGATTTCGCCCGGCTGGGCGGGGGACATGTAGCCTATATCAAGCCCATGTCGTCCGCCGCGGCCATACAGCTCTTTCCCGGACTGCGCGGCATTCCAGAGGGCATCGACCTCTTTGCGCTTGTCGGCGCCGACGGCACGCCGCTGACGCTGACCGACAGCCGCGACGCGGCCGTGGCCAATGCCATCCAGAACGACCTGGAGCCGGTGAGCCTGCACTGACTTTTGGGGCGCAGTTCGCCTGCGGATAAAATGCAACGGCCGGGCCCAAGGGGCCCGGCCGCTTTGCGTTACGAGTGTGACTTTCAGGCGGCGTGCGACGTCGCGGCCTCGGTCAGGATGGAATAAAGCGCGCTCTCGTCCTTGGACGAACGCAGCTTCTCCATCGACGCCGGCTCCCTGAGCAGACGGGAGATGCGCGCCAGCGCCTTGAGATGGTCCGCGCCCGCATTCTCCGGAGCCAGCAGCAGGAACACCAGGTCAACCGGTTCCCCGTCAACCGCCTCGAAGTCGATCGGCTCGGCGAGCCGCGCGAACACGGCGGTGATCTTGTCAAGCTCGGCCAGCTTGCCGTGCGGGATCGCCACGCCCTGGCCTATGCCGGTCGAGCCCAGCCTTTCGCGCTGCAGCAGTGTGTCGAAGACGTCGCGTTCGGGCAAGCCGGTCAAGTCCGCCGCCGACTCCGCCAGCAGCTGCAGCGCCTGCTTCTTGCTCTTGGCGCGTAGCTCCGAGATAACCGCGTCAGGACTGATGAGATCGCCTAGATCCATTTTACTCTCTGGCCTCTTGGGTTGCGGCACGTGTTCCGGCGCATACGGCGCCGATGGTGCCCTTAACGCCCGGACGGGGACGCCGACCCTTCGGGGTCGATCCATCCGATGTTGCCATCCGCGCGGCGGTAAACGACGTTCAGCCGTCCCTCCCGGCGGTTGCGGAAAAGAATGAAGGGCTGCTCGGAAAGGTCAAGCTGCATGACCGCCTCGCTCACCGTCGCCTCCTGGATCGTGGTGCTGGCCTCCGCGATCACCACCGGACTGTCGCCCGACGGTTCCTCGGTGTCCTCGCCTTCCGCC
>JAYZVT010000288.1:0-3024 GCA_036155355.1 Pseudomonadota bacterium | reverse complement strand
CATCGACGCGCGTGTCCTCGGCATGTTCCTTGATTCCATCACCACCGACCACATTTCTCCGGCTGGCTCGATCAAGACCGACGGCCCCGCCGGCAACTACCTGGTCGAGCATCAGGTACGGCCCATCGACTTCAACTCATACGGCTCGCGGCGCGGCAATCATGAGGTGATGATGCGCGGCACCTTCGCCAACATCCGCATCAAGAACCAGATGCTTCAGGGCGTCGAGGGCGGCTATACGAAGCACTTCCCCTCGGGCGAGCGCATGTCCATTTACGACGCCGCCATGCGCTACAAGTCGGAGGGTGTGCCGCTCGTCGTTTTCGCCGGCAAGGAATACGGCACGGGCTCAAGCCGCGACTGGGCGGCCAAGGGAACGCGCCTGCTCGGCATCCGCGCAGTTATCGCCCAGAGCTTCGAGCGCATCCACCGCTCCAATCTCGTCGGCATGGGCGTGTTGCCCCTGCAGTTCCGCGATGGCGAATCCTGGCAGACGCTCGGCCTGAAGGGCGACGAGCAGATCACCATCCAGGGCCTGTCGCGGCTTGAGCCCCGCCAGAAGGTAAAGGTGAAGATCACCTCCGCCGCAGGGCCGCGAACGATCGACGTGCTGTGCCGTATCGATACGCTGGATGAGCTGGGTTACTACAATCACGGCGGAATCCTGCCCTACGTGCTGCGCGGGCTTGCCGAGGCTGCCTGAAACCGGTCCGCGGCAGCATTCGTTTACCTGATTGGGCGTGGGCAGTGGCCTCACCCAGTCGTGAGTGGCAATTGAGGAATCCAGCCCGGATACTCTGGCGCATATTCGCCGGCGCATCGTCGGCAGGGGAGTAGTCGGACCGGACATGTCGGCAATCAGAAGCGCGTCTGCATGCGGTTTCGCTTTGGCGGCGGCATTGCTGCTGTTACCCCAGCGCACCGACGCTGCCGAGGGAGTGCAGGCCAGTTCCGTGCTGGAACTCTTCACCAGCCAGGGTTGCTCCTCCTGTCCGCCCGCCGACGCGCTGTTCCAGAAGTTCACCGCCCGCGACGACCTTGTCGCTTTGACCTTCAACGTGGACTACTGGGACCACCTTGGATGGCGCGATACGCTTGGCAGCCCCGATAATACGGCCCGGCAGATGGCCTATTCACGTGCCCGCGGCGATGGCCGGGTCTATACGCCACAAGTCGTTGTCAGCGGACTGAAGCACGCCGTGGGCAGCCGCGAACAGGACATCGAGGACGCGATCGCGCGCAGCCGCAAGGCGCTTGCCGAGCGCCGCGTCGGGGTCCTGCTTTCCACCGAGGGCGACGCGCTGATCGTCAATGTGAAGGGCCAGCCCACTGGCGCCAAGCCCGCCAAGGGTACGGTCTGGCTCGCGCTCTATGAAAGTGCGGTCACTGTCGCCGTCCAGCGCGGCGAGAATCACGGCCGCGACCTTGTCTATTACAATGTGGTTCGCTCTTTCACGCCGGTTGGCCAGTGGATGGGCGAACCGCTGACCCTGCGCCTGCCCAAGCAGCATCTGGTCAAGGACGGGCATGACGGCTGCGCGGTGCTGCTTCAGCTCGACAGCGCCGGACCCGTGGTCGGCGCGGCCAGCCTGAAGATCAAACAGCTTCCCTGAAATTTGGAGGTCCCAAAAAGAACGGGACGGCCTGCGCTGTGCGCGGCCGCCCGGATGCCCTGAACTCTTTACGCAGAGGTTACTTGGAAGAGGTGACCCGGTCCGAAGAGAGTCCCCGGGGGGGCTGGGGGGCTGAGATATCCGTGGCCTCGCCTGGACCGGGCCGAGAGGCAACGATTGGACTCAACACCTCTATTGGGGCGCGCCCGGGGCCGAACTGGGGCAACAGTGTGAATTTTATTTACGATTGTTACAAAACTTGTCCTAGCCTCGCCTCCTCCTGGCACGGCTTCTGATTTCCAGGAATCCCGCAGGCTTGCAATCGATCCTCCTTGGCGCGATCATTGTTACGACGCTGACATGAGGAGGCGCTCTTGAGCGACACGGACCCCATAGTTCTGCGTCCTGCCGGGGGTGGCAGACGGGGCCAGGCGGGCCCCGGACGGCACCCGGTCCAGGACACTTCGCCAGCCGTCAGTTTCAACCGCCGCGAACTCTCCCAGATCCTCGATGTCTATGGCCGCCAGGTTGCCGCCGGCGAATGGCGCGACTACGCCATCGACATGCTGCGGGAGAAGGCTGTTTTCTCGGTGTTCCGCCGCGCCAGCGAATGGCCGCTCTACCGCATCGAGAAGAACCCGAAGACCGCCCGCCGGCAGGGAGCCTACAGCGTCGTTGCCGCGGGCGGGCTGATCCTGCGGCGAGGCCATGATCTCGCGCGGGTGTTGCGGGTGCTCGAGCGCGGACCACGGCTTGTCGAGGCCTAGGCTGGCCCCATTCGGTCAGGCGGCATGGAGTCACCCGGTCCCAGCTTGCGCTCCATCTGTACGCTGTCCAGCCATTGCCCGTGCTTGTAGCCGATGGAATGGAAGGTGCCGACCAGCCTGAAACCGGCCGCCCTGTGCAGTTCGATCGAACCGGTATTGGCCGAATCCCCGATAACCGCCACCATCAGCCGGAAGTCTCGCGCCTCGCATTCCTCGATGAGCTTCGCAAGCAGCGCCTGTCCCACGCCCTTGCGGTGGAACGCGGGATCTACGTAGATCGCGTCCTCCACCGTGTTGAAATAACCGGCTCGCGTCCTGTAGGCGCCCGCATAGGCGTAGCCCGCCACCCGGCCGGCGACCTCCGCGACCAGATAGGGATAACCGTCCTTGAGCAGCGCCTCGCGGCGGTGGGACATCTCGTGCTGCGCGGGTGGTTCATACTCGAAGGAAGCGAGGCCATGCAGTACCGCCCCGGCATAGATCTCGGTGATACGCGCCATGTCCTCGTCACGCGAGGGTCTCACCGACACGGTGTCGCCCGATTTGCCCATGACCCGTCCTGCGGCCTGCCCAAATGAAAACGGGCCCCGGTGTCGCCACCGGGGCCCGCTATTCCTGCAATGCCTGTCCCGCCCTATTCGCGG
>JAYZVT010000287.1:0-7562 GCA_036155355.1 Pseudomonadota bacterium | reverse complement strand
GGGACATCGCGCCGGAGGATTTCGAGGAAAGCGGATACTTCAACCGCTACTACAAGGGATCCGGCGTGAGCGACGAGGTGAACATGATCGCGCCCGCCTCCGACCGGGTGTGCATTGCCTATTCCCTTGAGCGCGCCATGCGCAACAGCCCTTTCTCGAAGGAGGAAATAGCAAATTTCGAGGCCACACTGCCGGTAGTCGCCGCCTGCTGTGCAAGGCACTGGCAGATCACCCGCAGGCCGGACGGGAACGGTGAACCTGACCTAAAGCACCAGAAACTTCTGGAGCGCATGGAGACACTGGGCAAGGACACGCTGACGCCACGGGAATCTGAAATCGTCCAGCTCGTGCTCAAGGGCCACTCGAACCTGTCGATCGGGGAAAATCTCGGGCTGTCGGTGGAGACTGTGAAAGTCCATCGCCGCAATATCTATCGCAAGCTGAACATCTCCTCCCTTTCGGAACTCTATTCCTTCGCGCTACAGCATCTGCTTTCCGGGCGTTGAGCGCCGTCACTGACAGACTGACATTCCACTTCGGCGTGCTAGTGTTTCCCCTTGGAGGACAAGGAGACAGGGAGTGCGTATGGAGCCCCGGGAATCCGGAGACCGGCTGACTGGCCTTATCGAGAAAGCGCTGGCGAATATCGAAGCGTGGTGGAGCGGCATCTCCATCGAGCTCAACAATCTTGTTTCCCTGTGGGTGTTCGTTCAGCTGGCGCTGATCGCCGCGGCGTGGGGCATCGCCAGGCTGGTGTCACGTCTCGCCACGCCGCCGCTCGAAACCGCGCTTAGGAAAATCGAGAACCAGCCTGGCCTGATGCGCGTGCTGGTCGTCTTCCTGCGCCGTCTAGACTGGATCTTTTTCACGCTGGCGCTGTGGACCATCGTCGTGGTCATGCGCGACGCCACATGGCCGAGCCGCAGCTATCTGGTGTGGATCGCAGCCAGTCTCGCCGGTGCATGGGTCATCATCTCGATCGTTTCCCGCTTCATCCGCAATCCCCACGTGGCCAACCTCGTCGCGGTGTCCGCATGGACCGTGGCTGCCCTGAATATCTTCGGAATTCTCGGTCCGATCCTGAGCGGCCTCGACAAGATCGGCTTCGCGGCGGGCGACTCGCGCATTTCCCTGCTGCATGTGCTGCAGGCCGGACTGCTGCTGATGCTGTTCCTGTGGGCGGGTTCCCTGTTCGGGGACTTCATGGAGAGGCGGCTGCGCTCGGGCTCGGACTTCACAGAGACCCAGCGCGTGCTCGTCACCAAGGTACTGAAGGCGATGCTGGTCGTGGCGGCGGTGCTGGCGGCGCTGGCGACGGCCGGCATCGACATCACCGCGCTTGCCGTATTTTCCGGCGCGCTCGGCCTCGGCATCGGCATCGGCCTGCAGAAGCTGGTGTCAAATCTACTGAGCGGGGTCATCATCCTGCTCGACCGTTCCATCAAGCCGGGCGACGTCATCTCGCTCGGAGACACCTTCGGCTGGATCAACTCGCTCCGGGCCCGATTCGTTTCGGTGGTCACGCGCGACGGGGTGGAATACCTGATCCCCAACGAGAACTTCGTTACCGAGCGCGTGGTGAATTGGTCGCACAGCGACCGCGCGGTCCGGCTGGAAATCAAATTTGGCGTGTCCTACGACGCCGATCCGCATGAAGTGCGAAAGCTGGCGACCGAGGCGGCGGGTGGGGTGTCACGGGTGCAGAAGCAACCCGCGCCGGTGTGCCACCTGACCGGCTTCGGCGACAGTGCGCTTGAATTCGTGCTGAGGTTCTGGATACAGGACCCCGAAGGCGGCGTGACCAATGTGCGCGGCCAGGTGTTCCTCGCCCTGTGGGACGCGCTCAAGGCGGCGAAGATCGAAATCCCCTATCCGCACAGGCAGATCGTCGCCAGCAAGCCGCTCATGGTTGAAGTCCGCGGCAATAAATGAGGCGCCGGCGCAGGCCCGGTCGGCTGGCCACGGCAGAGCTGCTGCCCCAAACCAAAGTGGCGGAGGGATACGAACTGGATTCGAAATGGGGCTAGGCGGCGGCTTTGGGACTGAATCCGGACGCAAAAAATTGCGCACTAAGAGAGTCTGCAAAGTGCCAACAGCGGACATTCGGCGCGGCATAAGACCTACCCAGTTTCGGCAGCTACTGGTAAAGCTCGCTTGGCCCGAGCTTGATGGTCAGCCGCAGGGACGTGCGCATGGAAAAGGCGTCGTCGTCGCCGAGCTGGGTGCCAACCTGTGCGCCACCTGCAAACACATTTGCACCCGCTATATCGACTTGGTTGTAAGCCATTTCCGGCACGTAGGAGTAATATTCATACTCGCTTTTGAGCGAGAGGGCGGCGCGGCGGCCAATCCGCTTTTTCGTCTCCAGGACGAGCCCTCCGATGAAGGCTATCTCGTCGTCGGAAAGCGTTACCGCGCTGTTCAAGTTTCCTGTGCGGTTGCGAAGACGGCCACTGTATTCCGTCTCGGCACGATAGATGCCGCCACGCAGCAGGAACGAGGACTGCAGCCCCAGCCTGTTCCAGAGCCCGGCGAACAGGACCGGCGTGTAGTCGCCGCCCCACGCCGCGTAAGCGCCGTAATACCGGGTTTCGAGATCTTCATCGTACTCGATCCCGGCGCCGACAACGACCGGATTCTCGAACCGGTAATCGACATCGATATCCTGATCGATCCCGCGGATCTCGCCGCCAATCGCAAATGTGCGCCGATGGGGCGCCCGCGTTACACCCATAACACCCGGAGCCAACTGCCACTTCGATTCGATGGATGCACCCCAATTGGCGACGTTGCGCTCCCCCTCTGCCAAAAGCCGCTGACCAGTCTGAAAAGTGTTGCTGGTTTGAAAAACCCCCGGGTTATCCACGAGTGAGGCTAAGGAGCAGGTCGCAGTCGCGCTACGTGTGCATGTGACCGTATCGTCGTCTTCAATGTCGGCCCAGAAACCGTTGATTGCGAGCCAGTGTGCGGCGCCTGTCGGGACCTCGAGGGAGCCATTCACGTTCCAGCCGATTTTGGCGCCGAAGTCGCCGAACTGGTCGAAGCCATTAAGAAACGAAAATGGTGAACTTGACTGGTGGAACTTTACGAGCGAGGGCACGTCCGGCAGGGTCAGGAGCGCTGTGCCGGCGCCAACCGTCACGGTGGCGTTGCCGACCTGCATTGAGCCGGAGTCCTGCGCGCCGGCAGGCGTGGCGAATACGAATGTCGCCAACGCAAGCCCCGCTATCAAAGATTTCGAGGATTTCATCTGGGCCATGCCCCCCCGACACGGATTCCAACTATTGTAACAGGTGACCGTGTCATTAGAGAAGCTGGCTGAAGCGGACAAATCCGCAATATTTTCTCTACTGCTGCAGAACCGCCACAAGGACATGAACCGTCGATCTGACGTCCGCTTTGGGTCAGAAGCGGTCGCCGTGAAGTGCCGTTTCGTACTTCGCCTTACATACCGTTTCCGGAACCATCCAAGTCTATCGCTTTGCTCCAACCATGCAGCGCAGTTTAGGTGCGCAAGGCTGAATTGGGTCCTCGCATTTGCGACGTTGGTGTCGCGAAATGAATATAAATATAGCTTGGTGACAAAGGAAAGTTTAACAGTATATAATATGGTTCGAAACAGCATTGTGTCGGCGTGAATGGGCGTTTGGCCCCGTGGCAGAGAGGCATTCGGAGACGAGCTTGTGTCATTCTCGCAGCGTGACTTCCGCAATGCGCTCGGTTGTTTTCCGACCGGTGTGACAGTCGTTACCGCTCGATCGGCTGCGGGATACAATATCGGCGTCACGGTCAACTCGTTCTCTTCCGTGTCGCTTGAGCCGGCACTCATCTCATTCAATCTAGGCAAGCACCTCATGAGTCTGCAGGACCTGCTCGACGCTAGGGCATTTGCCGTCAATATTCTTCAGGACTGCCAAGGACATTTGTCCGGCAGTTTCGCCCGCCAGAATTCCGACAAGTGGTCCGGCATCGAGTACGTGCCTGGTCAAACTGGCTGCCCGGTACTAGCTAGCAATCTTGCAACCTTCGAATGCGAACCTCACGCTCATCACACGGCAGGCGATCACGTCATCATCGTCGGACGCGTTCTTCATATCTCGACTGATCCGGACGCCGAGCCTCTCGTCTTCTACCGAGGACAATATCGAGTGCTCGGCGGCCGGCCTGACGGCGAGGAGCAGGTTTCCGCCTGAGATTCACGATGAAGATCCGCAAAATTGTGACGAGCATCGAGGAAATTCGGAGCGACGCTGGTCATGACGCCGCACCACCATTGCGCAAAGTTGCTGTAACGGCAATTTGCGAGAATCCCTGTGCCTGTCGCTATGTACCAGATCTCTCACCGCTCATTGATGGCAGCGTAACTGTAGGAAAGTTGATTTCGGAAATGGCGGCGATTCAATTGCATCAGTATGGAATCCAGAGCTACGGCAAGGGCGCCATCGTTGGCATCGAGGGTGAGGTCGAGCATGCCGAAGCTGTGCTCACCACACCATTTGGAGACACCATGCGCGATGCCGCAGGTGGCGGTAAGGCGTGGATCTGCCACATGGCAAAAATGGGTGGACCCGGCACACAGATCGATATCCCGCTCGCCCACAAGGACGCGCTCACTATCCGATCCCATTACGACGCCATGACAATTTGCATCACGGACGCGCCGCTGCCCAACGAGATCACAGTCACCTGCTGTTACGCGAGTGGAGGGCGCGTGAACCATCGCATCGGCGGGCACAGCCTAGAAAAGATGATAGGCAAGGACGGCCTCAGGTGATTTCGAGAGAGTTCGGGACAAGCCGATGAGAATAGCGATCATCAATCTTGGCACGATTGTCACCGGAGACTGGCGCCAACCCTTCGCTGATGGCGATACGATCATAATCAATGGGAAGACTATCGAGGCCGTTGGAAGCGGCCTATTCACTTCTGAGGATGATTACGATCTGGTTGTCGATGCCAACGGAACCACCGTTTGCCCGGGGTTGATTGACAGCCACGTACACATTTCCTTCGGTGACTATACGCCCAAGCAGCAGGCGGTGGGCTTTCTGCAGAGTTACCTGCATGGCGGAACCACCACATGCATCTCGGCGAGCGAGGTTCATGTTGCCGGACGGCCGAATGACAGGGAGGGCGTCAAGGCGCTGGCAGTCACAGCACATAAGTGTTTTGAGAACTTTCGGCCGGGTGGAATGCGCGTCCATGGCGGCTCGATCATTCTGGAACCATGTCTGCAGCCCGAAGATTTCGCCGAATTGCGGTCTCGCGGCGTGTGGCTCGCCAAGGCGGGTTTCGGCTCGGTAAAGACGCCAATGGACTACGTGCCCCTGGCGAAGGCGGCCCGTGACGCAGGAATGATTGTCAATGCGCATACAGGCGGGGCTTCGATTTCGCTGGCCAACTCGATTTTCGCAGAGCATCTGATCGCAATGCGCCCTCACGTGTCGTTCCACGTGAATGGCGGACCGATCGCTATGCCTGATGAGGACTTTGCACGCCTGATCGACGAAAGCGACATCGCGCTTCAGATCTGCCAGGCGGGCAATATCCGCACATCACTGCTATGCCTCAATCTGGCGGTGGAGAGAGACGTCTTTGACCGGTTCCTGATTGCGACTGACACGCCCACAGGCACGGGCATGATGCCGCTCGGCATGATCAAGACTATCACCGAGATGGCGACATTGTCCGACCATTCGCCTGAGGCGATGATCGCGGCGGCAACGGGAAATGCTGCGCGGGTCTACGGGCTGGACTGCGGGCTCATCGAAGCCGGCAAGGATGCCGATCTTATCCTCGTGGACGCCCCCATGGGCGGTACGCAGAAGGACTGCCTCTCCGCGATCAAGCATGGGGACGTGTGGTCTCTGATTGCCTGTATCACCGCAGGCGTCCCGCGCTTCATCGGCCGCAGCCGGAACACGCCACCGCCACTGCGAGAAGCCAAAGTAACAAGCAGCAAAATCCGGCAGGAATTCGCCGTTTCGCAGCAGTTCAAGTAAGCGGCCCCTGTTCTGGAGTTCTGCGGTCAGGCTGTTTCCCGCAAGCACCGGGATTCAAAGCTAGCTCGCGCCGCCGTCCTCCGGCACAGCCTTGGTCGCAGGTGCCGTGCCCCTGCTCTTCCAGAAGGAAATTGCTATTACTACTGCACACAGTACAGCGCCCACGAGGCTGACTTTCGTGTTCGGCCAAAGCAACAGCACCCCAGCCGCAAATGAAATCAGCCGTTCTGTCACATTCATGCGCGTAAACAGCCAACCTTGAATAGCTGAAATGAGAAACATCGCACCGATGAGGGCCGTGCCGGCGTCGATTGCAATCCGCGTGGGCGTACCGAGCAGCAACAGGGAGGGCGCGAACACCACCAGGAACGGCAGGATGTAGGCAATCGAGCCCATCTTCACACCTGTCATTGCAGTCTGCCAAGGTCCGGCCTGAGCGATTGACGCAGCTGCGAAAACTGCCAGGCAGACCGGGGGAGTGATGTGCGACAGGATGGAGAAGTAGAAGACAAACATGTTCGCGGTCAGCTTGTCGACGCCCTGTGTGAGTAGCGCCGGAACCGCAATGACAGAGACAAGCACGAAAGCTGCCACCGTGTTCATGCCCATTCCGAGCACGATGCAGGCGAGGCCGATGAATACCAGGATGAGGAAGAACTGCCCACCCGCCAAAGCGATGATCGCGCTGCCCAGATTGAGCGCCAGGCCCGTCAGCGTGAATGCGCCAATAATGAAGCCGACGACAGCGCAAGTTACGATGATCATGACAGAACTGCGCGCGCCCGCCTCAAGGGCCCGCAGGATGTCCTTGGGCCACATCCGGGTATCCTTGCGCAGCCAGCTCAGCGCGACGGTTCCTACGATGGCGTAAAAAGCCGACTTGATGGGCGAATAGCCATACGCCAGCAACGCGATCAGTAGAATGAGCGGTAGAAACAAATGCCCCCGTTGGAGCAGTACCGCGGCGACTGATGGTTTCTCGTTCTTCGGAATACCCACCAAGTTGGTCTTGTGGGCCTCCAGATGGATGTACCAGTACAGGCCCAGGAAGTAGAGCATCGCGGGAATCAGCGACGCTAGAGCGATCTGGTAGTAAGGCATGCCTGTATAGGCAGCGATGAGGAACGCCGCTGCGCCAAGCACGGGAGGCATGATCTGGCCGCCGTTGGACGCCAGAGCCTCGATCGCTCCAGCCACCTTGGGCTTGTAGCCGAGCTTTTTCATCATAGGGATGGTGAACTGGCCAGTCGTATAGACGTTGGCGACAGATGAGCCGCTGACCGAGCCAATCAACGCAGACGAAAAGATTGCTACCTTCGCTGGGCCGCCGCGGGTGTGGCCCGCGACAGCATTGGCGAAGTCAATGCAGAAGTCAGCAGTGCCGGCCTTTTCTGCAACAGCGCCAAAGATAATGAACAAAACGATGTATGCAGCCGCCACGCCGAGCGCAACGCCCCAAATCCCTTCCAGAGTGAGGTACATGTGGTCGAGGATCTGGATCGCAGTGAAGCCGCGATGGCTGAGCATGCCCCACGGGATCAAGTGTCCGAAGTAGCAGTA
>JAYZVT010000286.1:0-3943 GCA_036155355.1 Pseudomonadota bacterium | reverse complement strand
CTTTGGCTCGGGGCCTCGCCTGGCTGGCCCCGGAGGAAAATGCGCTGCACTGTCGGGGCGGCCGATGCCTTCCCGCAGACGACGCGCGGGCCCGGCTGATCAATCATCAGGAGATCGATGGCGCAGTCAATACGTGCTGGCCGTGAACCGCTCAAAGCGATGCGCGGAGTACCGGATGCGGTCGCGCGTGATAGCTGCAGCGGCCTGAGAGAGAAACCGCTCACCATTGCCCCACACAGCACAACCCCGTGATGGACGCCCGACTGCGTGGCCGTGCGGCAGTGGCGGGAGCAACAGCGTTTTGGCGCATGCCGGGCGTGACCATGAGAGCGGACCATACGCCCGAGTCCGCGAACGATTGAGACGATGGACTGAGGCCGCCCGCCCGGTCATCCTCCTGCCGTCTTCTCCCTGCAATCGCCAGGGGTGTGCCGCCGCGACTTCTTGATCGCGGGTTAACAACCAGAGCGTGTATCGATAACCCACCATTAACCAAATTTGGTTACTCTCCGGTCTCCAAAGGGCCGGGGTTCGGAAAATCCGAGAACCACTACAAGTCTGGATTTCCTCTCTGGTTCCGCTCTGGGACTGGGAAAGGATGACACAGACATGCCTTCGCTCAAGAGCTTGACCGTAGGTGCCCGCATTGCGCTGGCACTTTCTGTTCCCGCCATTGCCGCGCTGATTGCCTCGGCGCTTGTAGTTCTGGACAGGTGGCAGACGGCCAGGGAAATGGGCGAAGTCGCGCATCTGGCCGACTATGCGCCGGAAATCGGTCTGGTCGTTCATGACCTGCAGCGCGAGCGCGGCGCGTCGGCCGGGTTTATCGGCAGCAAGGGCGCCAAATTCGGCGACCAGCTCAAGACCCTCCGTCCCGAAACCGATCACGCCATAGACGAACTGAAGAAGAACTTCGCCAATTTCCACGGCGACACATTTCCCGACCTGAAGCACGAACTCGACGGGGCGCTCGCCGAACTCACGAAGCTGGCGGAGATGCGCGCCTCGGTGGATTCCGTTGGGGTATCCGTGCCCGAAATGGCCAAATACATACTATACCGGCGCAATCAACCGGTTGCTGCCAGTCATCGAGCACATGGCAACGCGGAGCACCAATGCCGACGTGACGACCCAGATCCTAGCACTCAGTTTGCTGTTGGAAGGCAAGGAGCGCGCCGGCAGGGAACGCGCAGCGGGCACGGCAGGCTTCGCCTCGGGCGCATTCGGCCCCGCGTTGCACAAGAGCTTTGTCGAACTCGGTGCCGGACAGCACGCTCTGCTTCACCAGTTTGAGGTCACCGCTTCCAAGTCGCATGCGGAATTGCTGAAGTCCGTCGCCAAGAGCCCGGCGGCGGAGGAAGTCGAGAGACTGCGCAAGATCGCAATCGAGAGCCCGCAGACCGGCAGTCTCGCTGGCGTCACCGGCGGCGTCTGGTTCGAGACATCCACCAACTTCATCAACGCCCTCAAAACCGTGGAGGACAAGATCAGCGCCGACCTGCTGGAGGACGCACACAGCATCCAGTCGGCGGCCCAGCGCGGACTTGTGACCGTCGGTGGCATCGTTGCCCTGTTGCTGGCCGCCGCCGCCGTCGTCGCCTATGCAACCATCCGTGGCATCACTCGCCCCGTTGCCGGCATGACCTTGGCAATGACCGAACTCGCTGGTGGCAATACGGAAGTTGATATTCCGGCGACCGATCGCGCGGACGAGATCGGCAAGATGGCCAAGGCGGTTCTGGTGTTCAAGGAGAACGCCATCGAGCGGGCCCGGCTGATGTCGGAGTCGGAGAAGGAGCAGGAGGCGCGTGCCAGGCGCCAGAAGACGGTGGACGAGCTGATCTCGGGCTTCCGCACCAATGTGCAGAACCTGCTGCAGAACGTCGCCGCCAACACCGACCAGATGGAGGCCTCCGCCAAGGCGCTGTCGGCCACCGCGACGGAGACCTCCAGCCAGGTCAACAGCGTCGCCGCGGCGTCGGAGGAGTCGGCCCGCAACGTGGACGCCGTGGCTGCCGCGGCCGAGGAGCTGTCCTCCTCCATCGCCGAGATCTCGCGCCAGATCTCCCAGACCACCACCATCGTCGGCAAGGCCAGCGAGGCGGCCGCCACCAGCGACAAGCAGATCGCCGGGCTGGCCCAGGCGGCGGAGAAGATCGGCGACGTGGTCGAGCTGATCCGCGCCATCGCCGAGCAGACCAACCTGCTGGCGCTCAACGCCACCATCGAGGCGGCCCGCGCCGGGGAAGCCGGCAAGGGCTTCGCCGTGGTCGCCTCCGAGGTGAAGGAACTGGCCACCCAGACCGGCAAGGCCACCGAGGAGATCGGCTCCCAGATCGCCGGCATCCAGGCCTCCACCGGCGAGGCCGTGGCCGCCATCCGCGCCATCGCCGACACCATGCAGGAAGTCACCACCTCCACCAGCGCCATCGCGGCGGCCGTCGAGGAGCAGGGCGCCTCCACCCAGGAGATCTCCCGCAACGTCCAGCAGGCCGCCCAGGGCACCGGCGAGGTGTCCCAGAACGTCACCGGCCTGACCCAGGCGGCGGGCGAGACCTCCCAGTCCGCCGAACAGGTGCTCAGCTCCGCCCAGGACGTGGCCGGCCGCGCCACCGACCTGCGCAAGACCGTCGACGAGTTCCTCACCCGCGTCGCCGCCGCATGATCCCGGAAAGGGAAAGCCGGGTTCGGGACAAGATCATGCGCTGAACGAAAGCGCCGACCCAAGCGAACACAGGCCGCGCCGCACAAATCCGGCGCGGCCTGTTCGCTTCATAGTAGCGTCTGACAAGTGGGAAATTTCGCCACACGGGCCCGGCCGCTCTCTTCAGTCGTTGCGGGAATATGAACAACCAATACGTGTGGGCGTTACCAACAGTTAACCAACACCCAGCATGATTGCCGCGATTCTGGGCGGCGAATCTCCGTCGGCCAGGCGAGGGACCGAGGGGCATCGAATGTCAAATATGCTGAGCCAATTGAAAGGTCAGAGCTTCAACGGCATTGCCGCAAAGCTGACGATCCTGTTGTTGCTGGTGGGCCTGGTGCCCGCTCTTGTCGTCTTCGGCGTCTTCAAATGGTCCGAGGCAGCGCTCAAGAAGGACACCGAGCACAACCTGGAAAATCTCGCAGTCCACATCGGCCAGACGATCGACCGCAATCTTTTCGAGCGCTATGGCGACGTACAGGCATTTGGTCTCAACGTAGCCGCATTCGACCAGGCCAACTGGAACAGCAACGACCCGGCCAATCCGCTTGTTCACGCCATGGATGGTTACATGACCGGCTATGGCATCTACCGGCTGATGCTGTTGCTGGATTTGTCCGGCAAGGTGGTCGCGGTCAACAGTGTTGACGCCAAGGGCAAGCCGATCGGCACGTCGCAATTGCTCGGCGCGAACTTTGCAGGCGAGGAGTGGTTCGCCGCCGCCGCGCAGGGACGTTTCCTCGAGGGACGCAACGGTTTGACCGGCACCGCCGTGGCCGAGGCGCAGTTCAGCCCCGTCGTCGCAAAGCTCTATGGGGACGATGGTTTCGTTCTGCCATTCTCCGCTCCGGTGAAGGACGCGGCGGGCAAGGCCGTGGCGGTTTGGGTCAACTTCGCCGACTTTGGCCTCGTGGAAGAAATCTACGGCGAGATTTACGCCGAGATGGAAAAGGAAGGCCGCGCCCATGCCGAACTGACTCTTCTGGACAAATCGGGACGCGTGCTCGTCGACTACGATCCCCATGGCCAGAAGTCGAAGGAATATCGCCGCAACCCCAACATCATCGGCAAGTTCAACCTCGCCGAGAAGCTGGAAGTCGCCAAGCGGGCGGTCGCCGGAGAGACTGGCGTTGAAGCAGCCCTTCAGGCCCGCAAGAACGTTTGGCAGGAAGCCGCTTTCGCTCACACGCGCGGCGCCTATGACTATCCGGGTCTCGGCTGGTCCGTGCTGGTCCG
>JAYZVT010000285.1:0-3442 GCA_036155355.1 Pseudomonadota bacterium | reverse complement strand
CTTGTCTCCACCTCAGGCAGGCGCAATGTGTCTTGACGACGGCGGCAGATGCTTCGCGTACCAGCCGGCAACAGGGCCAAGAGCGGGATGGGCCAGGTCGCGCTCCAGATAGGCGGCGACGCGGGGAATGTGCACCAGATAGCCGGTCTTGCCGTCGCGGTTGGCGAGACGGGCGAAGATGCCGAGAATCTTGGTTGCGCGCTGGGCGCCGAGGATCGCATAGGAAGCCGTGAACCGGTCGCGGTCGAATCCTGTGCCGCCGCGCTCGCAGGCGTCACAGTAGTGTTCGAGCAATTCCGCTTCAAGCGCCGCGGGAATGTCGAGCCGGGCGTCCTGGAGCAGGGACACCAGATCATAGGCCAGCGGCCCGCGCAGGGCGTCCTGGTAATCGATGACGCCGACGCGGGCGATGCCCTTGCGCGACGGCAGCCAGATGAGATTCGGAGAATGATAGTCTCGCAGCACCCAGCCCTCGTCCGGCGACATGGCGGCAAGCACGCCGGACCAGGCCGACCTGAATGCCTCGCGCACGGCCTTACCCACCTTTGATCCCTTCGCCGCCGGCATGAACCAGTCGAGCAGCAGTTCGGCCTCGGCGATCATGGCCGGCGCGTCAAAAGCAGGCAGCATATAGCCGCTGCCGCCGGGAACAGGGAGACGCGGGGGCGGAGGGTGGCGGCGCAAATGCTGCAACGCGTCGGCGGCGGCGCGGTAGAGCATGGCCATGTCCGCGCCCGCCGCCAACTCGCGTCCATAGACCTTGTCGCCCAGGTCCTCGATGACGAGAAAGCCGCGCTCCAGATCATGGGCGAAGAGTTCCGGCGAGCTGATGCCGCGGGCTCTCAGCGCCTCCCCCACGGCGACAAAGGGCGTCACATCCTCGGCAAGGTGAACCAGCTTGCTGTAGGGCAGCCCTCCCGAAAGGGGAGGACCGTCGGCGCGTGCGGGCGAATCCATGAGCAGCGCGGTCTTGCTTGCGAGCGTGAGGCGGGCATAGGCACGCGTGGAGGCATCGCCCTGCAGCCAGGTGACGCCCGCCGCCTTCCAGCCGGATGTCTGCAGGAAGCGGTCCAGGGACTGGACGCGCTCGAGCCGAGGCACCCAATCCCCATGAGCGGTGAAGACGATGTCGCGGACGTCTCCCTTGCCCGGATCGTGCAGGGTCACGTCGAGACGGCCCGCCGGGAGCTGGGCGGCAATGCGGCCGGCCCATTCGACCACGACGATGCCGGACGCCAGCCCTTCGCCGATGCCTATTTCATCCGCCTCGGCCGCGTCGGCGAGGCGGTAGCAGTCCACGTGCAGCAGCGGCGAAGCCGCCCCTTCGTAAGCCTGTGCAAGCGAGAAGGTGGGGCTGGGTATCTCCTGCTCCGCGCCCAGGGTGAGCTGGGCGATGAGGGCGCGGGCAAAAGCAGTCTTGCCGGCGCCAAGTTCCCCGTAAAGGGCGACGAGGTCGCCTCGCTTCAGCGTCATCGCGAGAAGCCCGGCCAAGCGGGCCAGTGCGGCCATGTCGCAATTGGCGACCAGCCAGGATGCGGTCATGCGCGGGCCGCGGCCCTGGCCGGCGGCTGGACGTCCTCGGAGACAACGCCGGTGACGACGGGAAACAGCACCGTGACGGTCGTTCCGTGGTTCTCCTCGGATGTCAGGCTGACCTCGCCGCCATGCAGTTCGACCAGGCTCTTGACAATGGCGAGGCCGAGGCCGGCTCCGCGATGCCGCGAGCCACCGGGACGGCTTTCAAATCGCTCGAAGACCGAGGCAATCTTGTCGCTGGGAATACCGCGTCCGCGATCCTCGACAGTCATGACGATATTCTGACCCAAACGGCGGCAGGAGACTCGGATTTCCGTGCCGCTTTCGGAAAACCCGATGGCGTTGACGAGCAGATTGTAGAGCACCTGGACAACCCGACGCCTGTCGGCGGAAAAGGAGCCGACATCCCTGCCCAGATCAATGCGCAGCTTGATGCCGGCCCGCCGCAGGCGGTCCCGCACCCCTTCCGCGGCGGCGCGAACCACATCTTCAACTTTCACCTGCTCGATCTGCAGCTCCATTGCGCCGGCGTCGATGGTGGTCAGATCGAGAATGTCATCGATCAGGGCGCGCAGGGTGTGGCTCGACGACAGGATGTCCGACAGATACTCGCTTTGCTTGTCATTGAGCTTGCCGATATGCGGACCGGACAGCAGCTCGGAAAATCCGATGATGTTCGTGAGCGGTGTGCGCAGTTCGTAGTTCACGTGAGAGATGAAGGCGCTCTTCAAGCGGCTGCCCGCCTCCAGCGCCTCGTTGCGCTCTACCAGCGCCTTCTGAACGCGTTTGGAATCGGTCATGTCGATGCAATTGAGGAGCATCCCGCCATCGGGGAGCGGCAACGCGGCATAGACATAGATGCTGCCGTCGGAGCTCTCAAACTGACCCTCGATCGGCTGGCGGCGCTCGTGAATGCTGGTGATCGCTGTCTTGATGTTAGCCCATGTGCCGTCGCCCGGCTTGAGCATCGTCCGGCACATATCGATGACCTGGTCCACATGGGGATCGCCCGCCAGCTTGGCCGCATCCAGCTTCCACATGGCGGCGAATGCGGGATTGTGGAGCTTCAGCCTGCCATCGGTGGCGAACACGGCAACGCCTTCGCGCAAGTTGTCCAGCGTCTCCTTTTGAACGCGCATCATGGCGTTGAAGCGGCTCTGGAGCGCAAGACGCTCGGTCAGATTCTCCATCAGGCAGGTGACGCCACCATCGGCGCCGCGCTCGGCGATGGCATGAACGGCGCGGCCATCTGGCAGGTGCCAGCGCTCGTCCAGCACCTTGCCGCCGACATAAATGTCGAGCTGCCTGCGCTTCCAGGCGCGATAGTCCGGATGCTCCTCAAGCTGTCTTTGTTCGCGCAACCGGTCGAGGATGTCGCCGTGGGTCGGCCGTGTTTCCAGCCAGTCGGCGTCGAGCTGCCAAAGGGCGGCAAACGAACGGTTCCAGAATTTCAGCGAATGGTCCGGTGAGAAGACCGCAATGGCGGTCGCGACACGGTCAAGCAGCGGCGCGTAGGTGCGCAAACCATCTCCACTACCCGCAGGCGCCACTCCGGATGGATCGGCGAGGATGCCCGCGCTGCCTCGGCCCGCGGGCAGTATGGTCGCCTCCATGGACCGCCTCTCCTCGCCATGGCGGACCTCGGTTCGGCGCATGAAAGCATTGCCGGCGGCAAGACAGCGGGCGGCTTCACCGCGAAGCTGCATGTCAAGCAGCTCCAGCTGCTGGCGCACCACTTCGCGAACGCCGGAGGACTCGGCGGCACGGGCGTAGGCGGCATTGACCCAATCGAGCCGGCCATCCTCGTTGCGGAACCACACGGGCGACGGCAGGACATCGAGCAGGGTCCGGGAGGCATCGATTTCGTGGGAGAGGCGGCGATGCTGCTCCAGCAGCTCAGCCAGCT
>JAYZVT010000284.1:0-4644 GCA_036155355.1 Pseudomonadota bacterium | reverse complement strand
TCCTACGGCTTCAACTACTACGGCACGGTGGGATCGAACCGCGACGAGTTCGTCATCGTGCGCAAGATGGACAACATCGACTGGCTGGAGCGCCCGGCCGCCGAGAGCATGGAGGCAGCGGAATGAAAATACGTGCACAAATCGGCATGGTGCTGAACTTGGACAAGTGCATCGGCTGTCACACCTGTTCCGTCACCTGCAAGAACGTATGGACCAACCGCGAGGGCATGGAATACGCCTGGTTCAACAATGTCGAGACCAAGCCCGGCATCGGCTATCCGAAGGATTGGGAAAACCAGAAGCGCTGGAACGGCGGCTGGACACGAACGCGCGGCGGCGGCCTGAGGCCGAAGATGGGCTCCAAGTGGCGCATCCTCGCCAAGATTTTCGCCAATCCGGACCTGCCGGAAATCGACGACTATTACGAGCCATTCACCTTCGACTACGAGCATTTGCAGACTGCGCCCGAGTCGGAAGCGATGCCGACGGCACGCCCGCGGTCGCTCATCACCGGCGAGCGGATGGAGAAGATCGAGTGGGGTCCGAACTGGGAGGAGATTCTCGGAGGCGAATTCTCCAAGCGCTCCGCCGACTACAATTTCGAGGGCGTCGAGAAGGAGATCTACGGCGAATTCGAGAACACTTTCATGATGTACCTGCCAAGGCTGTGCGAGCACTGCCTCAACCCGACCTGCGTGGCCGCTTGCCCATCCGGCGCCATTTACAAGCGCGAGGAGGATGGCATTGTCCTGATCGACCAAGAGAAATGCCGCGGCTGGCGCATGTGCGTCTCGGGATGCCCCTACAAGAAAATCTACTACAACTGGTCCAGCGGAAAGTCGGAGAAGTGCATCTTCTGTTACCCTCGCATCGAGGCGGGACAACCGACCATCTGCTCGGAGACCTGCGTCGGACGCATCCGCTATCTGGGCGTGATGCTCTATGACGCCGACCGGATCGCGGCAGCCGCCTCAACACCGGATGAGCAGGATCTCTACGAGGCGCAGCTATCGATCTTCCTCGATCCCAACGATCCCGCCGTGATCGCACAGGCGCGGGCCGATGGCGTACCCGAGAACTGGCTTGAGGCGGCAAAGCGCTCGCCCGTCTATCACATGGCTGTCGACTGGAAGGTGGCGCTCCCGCTGCATCCGGAATACCGCACCATGCCGATGGTCTGGTACGTGCCGCCACTTTCGCCCATCCAGTCGGCGGCGCAGGCCGGAAAGATCGGACTCGACGGCTCCATGCCCGACGTGCGGTCGTTGCGCATCCCTGTGCGCTACCTCGCCAACCTGCTCACTGCCGGCAAAGAGGAGCCCGTCATATCCGCGCTGGAACGGATGCTGGCCATGCGCGCCTATATGCGCGCCAAGACCGTCGATGGCGTGATCGACGAGAAGGTGGCGAAGAAGGTCGGCATGACCGGCCTGCAGATCGAGCAGATGTACAAGGTCATGGCCATCGCCGATTACGAGGACCGCTTCGTCATCCCGACATCGCACCGGGAGGTGGGCGAGGACGCTTACGAATTGCGCGGCGAGTGCGGCTTCAGTTTCGGCAACGGCTGCTCTGGTGGCACCTCGCAGACAAACCTGTTCGGCTCCAAGCGGCCGCGAACCGTGCGCACGCCCACGGAGGTGATGTGATGACCAAGACGCTCAAGGTTCTGTCTCTGCTGCTCTCCTATCCCACGAAGGAGCTGCAGCAGGCCGCTCCCGAGCTGTCAGCGGCGATGGAGGCGGAAGGGCTCATTACCGCTCCCGAACTGCGAGCGCTCAATGGGCTTATCGACGGAATCGGCAAGGGCGACCTCTATGACTTGCAGGCGCGCTACGTGTTCCTGTTCGACCGCACGCGCTCGCTGTCGCTGCACCTGTTCGAGCATGTGCACGGTGAAAGCCGCGACCGCGGCAAGGCGCTGGTCGAACTTGGCGCCATGTATGAGGAGAACGGCTTCAACATCGCCGCACGGGAACTACCGGACTTCCTGCCGTTGTTCCTCGAATATCTCTCGGTCATACCGCTTGATGAGGCGCGGGATCTGCTGAACGAGCCCCTGCACATCGTCAGCGCGATCAAGGAGCGGCTGCGCAAGCGCCGCAGCCCCTACTGGGCCGCGTTCCGTGCGCTGGAGAAGATCGCCGCGGGAAAGCCGGAACGGTCTGATGTGCTGGGCCTGCTGTCCCGGCCCGACGACGACCCTGACGATCTGGAGGCGCTGGACGCCGCCTGGGCGGATGAGCCTGTCAGCTTCGGTCCGGGAGAGAATATCGGCGAATGCGGCGTAGACAGGCTGGCGATGCAGATCCGCGCGGGCCGCCGGCCGGCCCAGGATGCCACGGGACAATGAGGAGGACGAGATGAGCAACTGGATCAATACCTTCGTGTTCGGGATCTACCCCTATCTCTGCCTCGCGGTCTTCGTCATCGGCTGCATGCTGCGCTACGACCGGGAACCTTACACCTGGCGCTCGGGATCAAGTCAGCTACTGCGGCGGCGCCAGCTCGTCCTGGGATCGGTGCTGTTCCATGTGGGCGTACTGATCGTCTTCTTCGGCCATCTGGTCGGGCTGCTGACGCCCATCGAAGTCTTCGACTGGGTCGGGATCGGCCATGGCACCAAGCAGATGATGGCCATCGTCGTGGGCGGCGTCGCCGGCGCCTTCGCCCTGATCGGCGGCCTGGTGCTGTTACACCGGCGCCTGTTCGACGCGCGCATCCGCACCACGTCGAGCATCGCGGACATCGCCATCCTCGTCATCCTGGTAGTGCAGCTTGGCCTCGGCCTCGGCACCATCCCGGTGTCGATGCAGCACCTGGACGGCGGCGAGATGGTGACCTTCATGTCATGGGCGCAAGGCATCTTCACCTTCAAGGTTGGCGTAGCGGACTTCGTCCGCGGCTCTCACTGGGTCTTCAAGACCCACCTGTTCCTCGGCCTGACGATCTTCCTGATCTTCCCGTTTACACGGCTGGTGCACATGCTGAGCGCGCCGGTGCGCTATCTGTGGCGTCCCGGCTACCAGGTGGTCCGGTCACGCCAGGCAACGGCTGCTCCGGGTTATGCCGGAACGCCACACCGCCTGCCCGCGGAGTGAGGCCATGCAGACTGTTTCCGTGAACGGCGTGCAGATCCCCGAAAGGCTGATCTCCGAGGAAGCCCAGAATCATCCGGCCGAGTCCGGCAAAGCGGCAAGGGAGGAAGCGGCGCGAGCCCTAGTCATACGGGAGCTGCTGCTGCAGGAGGCGGGGCGCGTCGGTATCGAGCCCAGACCGAGGACGGATGGCGAAGGACGCCGGGAGACCGACGAGGAGGCTGCGATCCGGGAACTTCTCGAAAGGGAGTTGCGCGTGCCCGATGCGGACGAGCCCAGCTGCCGGCGGTACTACGAGAACAATCTGAAGCGCTTTCGCAGCCCGGACCTGTTCGAGGCCGCACACATCCTTCTCGCCTGCTCACCCGACGACAAGGCGGAGTATGCGCGCGCGGCCGAAGAAGCCGAGACGATCATTGCAGATGTCACTGAATCTCCGCACGCATTCGCGCGCATCGCCGAAGCCCGGTCAGCCTGTCCCTCGGGAAGGTCAGGCGGGACTCTCGGTCAGTTCAGCCGCGGCCGGACTGTGCCCGAATTCGAAACATTCCTGGTTGCCCTCGAGCCCGGCCAGGTCTGTCCCGTTCCAGTAAAGACTCGCTACGGGGTCCATGTGTTGCGCCTGGACCGGATCATCCAAGGCCAACAACTGCCCTTCAAGGCAGTCAAAGACCGAATTGGCGCCTGGCTACAGGAAGCAAGCTGGCGGAAGGCGGCGACCCAGTATGTAGCCATCCTCGCGGGGCGTGCCAAAATTGACGGCGTCGGCATCGCGCGCGCGGACGGCCCGCTGGTTCAGTGAGCCGGCCCCGTTACCGCGCCGGACAGCGGAACTGCACTGGACGGGCCGCAGCTACTTTCCAATCCCGGGAAGCCGCGATTGCAAACTGCCGTAGTTCGGTAAGAGTGGTTGCGGGGGCAGGATTTGAACCTGCGACCTTCAGGTTATGAGCCAGATAAGCCAAGTAATAACTAGTTGAAATTACTAATTATTTCTTAGTGTGCCAGATTTTTGTGTGAGAATTTGTGCGAAAGTCAGGAAAATTGCGCCGAAACGACGATTCGTTTTCACATCATAACTAAAATGCTGAATCAACACAAGAATTGGTTGCGGGGAGAGGATTTGAACCTCTGACCTACAGGTTATGAGCCTGTCGAGCTACCGGGCTGCTCCACCCCGCGTCAATAGAGTGTAGTTTTATACGATATTAGAATGAGGATGTACATAGTAAGTTTAGGAGATATACCTAAATAATACGATATTGACGCTTAGATAATCGATATATATGATTGCTTTACACAGAAAACAATTAGGAATAACTAAAAATGAACTTAGAAAATCTTCGAGACAAATTCAATCACGCTTCGAGAGAATGCGTCACTTTCAGTACGGAGCGTGGATTTTTGCTCGCGGCAGCTTTGACTTGCGCGGTCATATCACCTTTCAGCACCACTCTGGCTCTTATCGTCGCTACTGTCCCTGCTACTTATTTTGGCATAGGGCTCGGTCTTGGTGCCCTGGGTAAGGGGATCGGCTTGATGGTTC
>JAYZVT010000283.1:0-3020 GCA_036155355.1 Pseudomonadota bacterium | reverse complement strand
GACGCACCGGGTTCTCGGGGTCGGCATCGTCGGCCCGGGTGCCGGTGACCTGATCGCCGAAGGGGTGTTGGCGATCGAGATGGGAGCCGAGGCGGAAGACATCGCCCTGAGTATCCATCCCCATCCGACCTTGTCCGAGACCGTTGCGATGGCTGCGGAGGTCTATGACGGCTCCATTACCGACATCATGCCGCCCCGGCGGCGCTGATCGGAGCCGCCATCCGGGGATGTCGATCCTGGCGTTACCTCGCCGCCGGGCTAGGCGGCAGGGAAAACGGCAGCCCCGAAACATTTTCGGCCATTACCGGCTGCCCCGCCCCGCTTCGTTCCTCGGGCTGCTGATTCTTGGCTTTGCCGCCGTCGTGCTGCCGCTTGCGGTTGCACTCGTCGTGGCGGTCGTGCGCAGCGACGATCTGGCCGGACGCGGCAGTGTCACGACCCGCGAGGCGGTGATTCTGACGCGCGGCTTGCAGCAGCTATCCAGCCAGCTGGTGGAGATGGAACGGGCCGCGCGGCAGTACGCCGTGCTCGGCGACACGGAACTGCTCGATCGGCTCATGCAGCATCACGCTGGATTCCAGTCACGTCTTGCGGAACTGCGCCGCCTGGGGCTCTCGGCCCCGATGCGGATCGACTTCGACGCTCAAGCGCAGGAAACAGCGCAGGCAGTAGCGATTGCTCTGAAGAAGGCGCAATCCGGCCAGATCGATCATGCGACCATTGAGCGGTTGGCTGGGTCGGGTGCAGCTTTGGACGAAATGCGGCGTATTGCCTCCCGTCACATAGACGCCGCAAGTGACCGGATCGAAGCGGAAGCGGCTGCGTTGCGCAGAGTCGTGACGGTCCAGGTGGTCGGCTCGCTGGTGCTGGCGGCGCTTCTGATCATCTGGTTTTCGAGTCGTCTTTCCCGCCCGGTCAAGCAGCTGACCGCGGCAATCCACCGTATGGGGACCGGCGACCTGGAGGGCTCCGCCCGCATCGATGGTCCGGCGGACTTGATTGCCGTTGGCGAACGCCTGGATTGGCTTCGACAACAGCTCGCGGCGCTGAATCATCAGAAGGCAACTTTTCTGGCGCATGTTTCTCATGAACTGAAAACCCCCCTCGCCTCGCTGCGGGAGGGTACCGCCATCCTGTCCGACGGCGTGGCGGGGACACTGAGCACGGAGCAACGGCGCGTCGTCGAGATTCTCGAGCGCGGCATTGAACGGCTGGAACAGAAAATCGGCGAACTTCTGGAGGCGCAGCGCCTCGCGCGGGACCGGCTGGCACTGCGGATCGCCGACGTTCAACTGGATGCCTTGTTGCGGGACTGCGTCGAGGAACAGGCGCTGGCCCTGCGCGCCAGGGAGTTGACGGTCGATTGCACGGCTGTGGCGCTGCGCTGTGCCGGGGATGCGGAGAAACTGCAGACCCTATGCGCCAACCTGCTGGATAACGCCGTGAAGTATGCGCCGCGCGGCAGTACCATCACCGTTCGCCTCGATGTGCAGGCCGGCTCGGCGCAACTCGACGTAACGGATCGCGGTCCGGGGATTCCGGTGGTGGATCGGGAGCAGGTCTTTGAGCCGTTTTACAAATCGGCTCGGCAGCCCGAAGGCGCCATCAAGGGCACCGGCCTGGGTCTTGCCATCGCCCGCACCTACGCTCGCGCCCACGGGGGTGAAATACAGGTCATCGACAGCCGGCAGGGTGCGCATTTGCGCGTGACCTTGCCTCTGTCACGCGACGCCGGAGCGGCCTGAATGCCATCGCGACGCGCCCGATGGGCGGCGGCCCTCGGCCAGCGCTGTTCCGCGCAGCAAATAACGGGCCGGAGGGTGGAAATATGAGCCGAGGCGCGGGATGCCCGTCGGCGCTGGCCATTCTTCTGGCGGCTGTGGCGACGACAACGGGGTGCGCATGGTGGCGTGACGCCCATGACTTGCCGGCGCCACGCTGTGATATGGCTGAAGTGCTGACCCATTACGCGTTGGCGCGACACTCGGGTGGTGAACCGGCTTCGCCGGAGATCGCCGCGCCGGGCTGTCCGGACCTCTACGCGGAACTGGTGGCGCAGGCACGCGGCCTCCCCGTGCATGACTTGCCGCCGCAGAGCGGCGCAACGCGCGAAGCGTTGCGGGTACTCGTCAGTGATCTGGCGGCACTCAATGAAGTGGCAGAGGAAGAACAACGCAGGCGTGAAGCGCTGGCGCAGGAGAATGCCGGGCTGCGGCGCCAGCTATTGGACCTGAAAAAGCAGATAGATGCCCTGAAGCGGATTGACGGCCATCTGGAAGAGCGGGTACGCGCGACGCCGTGAGCGACAGTGCCACCATACTGATTGTCGATGATGATGCCGAGCTCCTGGAGCTTCTCTCCATGCGTCTGACCGCAGCGGGCTACGGTGTGGTAACGCAGAGCGACGGCCGTCGCGCCCTTGCCGGGCTCAAGGATGTTCCACCCGCGCTCATGATCACCGATCTGCGCATGGACGCGATGGACGGGATGACGCTGTTCGGACTCGTCCGGGAACGGTATCCAACCCTGCCGGTCATCATCCTCACCGCGCATGGCTCGATCCCCGAAGCGGTCGATGCCACGCAGCGCGGCGCATTCGGTTTCCTCACCAAGCCTTTCGACGGCAAGCATCTGCTGGCCGAAGTCGATCGGGCGCTGCGGCTGGCCGGTTCGCCAGCGGGATCCATCGGCCGGCCGGTCGATGATGACGGCATCATCACCCAGAACCCCCGTATGCGCGAACTGCTGGACAAGTTGCCGCTGGTGGCCGCCGCCCGTGCCAGCGTCCTGCTGCTCGGCGAAAGCGGCACCGGCAAGGACCTCATTGCGCGGGCTATCCATCGCCACAGTCCACGGGCGGGAAAGCCGTTCGTGCCGCTCAACTGCGCCGCGGTCCCGGAAAGTCTCCTCGAGTCGGAGCTGTTCGGACACGTGCGTGGTGCATTCACCGGCGCCGTGAAAGACCATCTCGGGCTGATCCGGGCTGCCGACGGCGGTACCCTGTTTCTTGACGAAATCGG
>JAYZVT010000282.1:0-15582 GCA_036155355.1 Pseudomonadota bacterium | reverse complement strand
CCCACAACCCGGCGCCCGCGAGAGCGAAGACGAAGAAAGGGTGCATATCGTCCGCGACCTCTCAGAAGCCGTAGCGGGACCAGATGGCACGCGCCTCGATCGCGGAGATAAGATCATCCGCAAGCGCGGGGCCAAACAAACCATGGCGGTGCATTGCTTCCTCGCCGATCCAGGGTGCACGCAGGCGGCGAAACCAGCCGCGGTCGCGCGTCACCGTCTTCAGCACGACCTTCTCGCCCAGCATCTCGCGCATCTTGGTGCGGATGTCTCCCAGGCCGTCGATCAATCCCAGCTCGAGCGCCTTCTTTCCAGACCAGAACGCGCCAGTGAACAATTCCTCGTCCGCCTTTTTCAATCGTCTGCCGCGCCGCTCCCTGACCAATGCGATGAATGCCTCGTGCACGTCGCCCTGGAGTTCCTTCAGGCGGGCGACGTCCTCGGCCTTTTCCGGGCGGAATGGATCGAGCATCACCTTGCTGTCGCCAGCCGTGTGGACGCGGCGCTCGACGCCGATGCGCTTCATCAGCTCGACAAATCCGAAACTCGCCGACACAACGCCAATGGATCCGATGATGGATGTCGTGTCGGCATAGATCTCGTCACCGGCCAGCGCTATCAGGTATCCGCCGGAGGCGGCGACATCTTCGGCAAAGACGTAGACCGGAAGTCCCCTCTCCTCAGCGAGCGCACGGATGCGCTTGTAGATCAGCATCGATTGCACCGGCGAGCCGCCAGGCGAATTGATCTGCAGCGCGACGGCTTGCGCGCCCTTCATGGAGAAAGCCCGCTGAATCGCGGACGCGGTGCCCGACAGGGTCAGTCCCGGCCGCAATGGCGTGACGACGCCAATGGTGCCGGTGAGCCGCAGCACGGGAACGACCGGACGCGAGCCGCGCAGAATTCCTGGAATCATATTCAACAGTCGCCCTCCTTTCAGGAGGCTTTGGCGCTTGCCACCCGGCCCGCATCCATAGTCGGGCGGGCCTGCCCGTGAATCAAGCAGCCATGCGCGCACGGCAAATCACGATTCGCCCAAAAAGTTTTCACGGGCAACCGCCGAAACAGTGAAAAGGCCTGTTCAGATGGAACAATCCCGCTGACCGAAACTCAATACAACATATTGATTTATATGTTCTTTTTTTCATTTTTTCCGGCCGGCGAAGCTGAACGGCGGATGAATACGGGCCTCAGAAACGGTTCAGCGCCGACCCTCTAGAACAGCACCATCGGCGGTGCAGAGAGCCCCGCCAAGGAGCAAGGCAAACGTTTCAACCCGGTTCACGGAGAACTCACATGATGAAGAAGATCATTCTGACTGCCGCCGCTGTCGCCGCCATCGCGACCGGCACTGTCGCCAGCGCACCGAAGGCCGAGGCCGGCTACGGCATCAGCGTCGGCTACTCGGGTGGCCACTACAACGGCTTCAGCTTCGGCTGGGGCGGCGGCTACGGCTACAACACGTACCGCCCGAGCTGCACCTACGAGTCCTATCCTGTGACGGTCAAGGTGTATGACCCCTACTACTACACCTACGTCTACAAGACGATCTATAAGACCCGGAAGGTCTGCTACTAGTCGTCTGGATCGTGTTCGGGTCCAGACGGACCCGGCACAGGAGGGCCGCTGCCTATAACCCCCCGGTGAGGCAGCGGCCCTCTTCACATTTCAAGACAGGCGTTCGCAATACCCGCGGCGCAACCACTGTTCCCCTCCAAAATTCCAAACCATAGCGGCGCGCGTCAGCGACGGATCAATCCGCTGGTCCCGTATCAACCGCATCGACGTCATCCCGACAGCCGGCCGTGCGCAGACATAGCGGCGAGGATGCGGAGATCCGGTTCCCCCACCGGTCGCCCCTGCATGTGGAAGGAAACAGTCAATGCTCAGGAAGTCCCTAGTTGCCCTCGCCGGCGCAGCGTCCATTGCGGCAGGCATTGCCCTGCCCCTCGCTGTCGCCGAGGCCAGTCCCTCCGGCTACGCCTATAATCCCTACAAGCACGGTCATCCAAACGCCTACCAGTATTCCAAGCCCAATTGGACACCCCACTACGGCACACATTGCCGCTGGGTGAAGCAACCGATCCGCTACAGGAGCTGGCACCCCTGGTATGGCTGGGTGTGGCACACGTCCTGGAAGAACAAGCGCGTTTGCTGGTGATCCAATTCCAGGGTCCGCGAGCGCCCGAGCCTCCGGCGACCTCGCGATGCCCTGACCAACGTGCCCGGACCCCCTAACGGACCAGGCGCGGAGAGGCTGCCGCCCAGTGCACCCGGTGGCGGCAGCCTCTCACTGCATTCTACAAACCCACCGAAACTTCAGCCGTTCAAGTCGAGCACGCGGCCATTTCGCAGTATCGCCTCGGCTTCCGGCGTGAACCCACCGTCATCCCCATGCAAAACAAGTCCCCGCATCAACTGGAGTGGCGCGCGGCTGCCCTTCATTCCCTGTACGAGCATGCGGGTTGCCGGCTTTCCGGCTGACGGAAACAGCGGAAATACTATCAGGCCGCCGAAGCGCCGCCCGATGGCGGCAAGCAATTCTGGCAACATTTCCGGGCGGTGGATCAGCGTAAGGGTGGCGCCCGGCATTGCCATTCCGGCGCAGAAACGCAGCCACCGGTCCAGTTCGGCCGGCGCGGCCTGATGCGCCCGCGTTTTGGACGGGGTGCCCGGCTTTCGTGACCGGGCCGGATCGTAGAAGGGAGGGTTGGCCGCAACGTGACGGAAAGAGGCCTGTCTCAGGCCCGCCTCATCGAAGGTCTTCCACGGCCCGGTAATATCCACCTCGACGACACGCAGGCGGTCCGCCATCCCGTTCAGATCCGCGTTGCGGCGCGCGAGCGCTGCCAGGTCAGGCTGAATCTCAACCGCGGTGACTTCCGCGTCACCTGCCCGTTCCGCCACGGCGAGACTGACAACGCCCGTGGAAGCGCCGGCTTCGAGCACCGTTTCCCGTTTGCCTTCGCGCACCGGTATGGCGGCAGCTAGGATCACGGCGTCGATGCCGGAACGCGGGCCGTCGCAGGGTTGCCATGCCCTGACCCGGCCGCCAAGGAAGTCGTCGAGCGTCGCTTCGCCCGTTTCGTCACTGCTGCTGAGGTGCGATGTCACCGAGATCGGCCTCCCTGAGCAGCCGCATGGCCTGTTCCCATCGCGCGGTCTCAACCATCATGCGGCGGGGGAGCACGCCGATCGACCCCTCGACGATACTCATATTCTGGTCGGCGATGACATGTGGAATGCCCGCTTCCGTCAGCAAGGAATCGACGAACGACAGCAAAACGGCGTCGTTGCTGCGAAAAAGTTCCTTCATGGTCCACGACCGCGCGAGTTGGCATCATTCCCTGCCACCCCCGACTTGACCGGAATCCGTTGGCTCCCGTTATACTGCCTCGGAGGGGACATTCGGCCAGGAGAGCATGGTGGGCGTTGTTGTATCACTGAAAGAAAGCGGTGCACGAGAGGCAAGTCTCAAGCCACTGATGACGCTTGTCGCTCCGGACATGGACGGGGTGAACCGTATTATCCTGGACAAGGCGCGCTCGGATGTCGAACTGATCCCTGAACTGGCGCGTCACCTCATCGATTCCGGGGGGAAACGGCTGCGGCCGATGCTTACCATCGCCGCCTCGCAGATGTGCGGCTACAAAGGCGATGGACATATCAAGCTCGCGGCGAGCGTTGAATTCATGCACACCGCAACGCTGCTCCATGACGACGTGGTTGACGAGAGCGATCTGCGGCGTGGCAAGACGACAGCCCGCCTGCTCTGGGGAAACGAGGCCAGCGTGCTCGTGGGGGATTTCCTGCTCGGTCAGGCCTTCCGGATGATGGTCGATGTGGGCTCGCTTGGCGCGCTCGGCATTCTTTCCCACGCCGCATCGGTGATCGCGGAGGGCGAGGTAATGCAGCTCGTCGCCTCCAAGAACACAGAGACGACGGAAGATGACTATCTCGCGGTGATCCTGGCGAAGACCGCGGCGCTATTCTCCGCCGCCGCCGAAGTGGGCGCGGTGATCGCCGGCCGGCCGAAGGAAGAGCAGGCCGCGCTTCGCTCTTACGGCCGCAATCTCGGCGTGGCGTTCCAGCTCATCGACGACGCGCTGGACTATGCGGGTGAACAATCCAAGCTTGGCAAATCAGTCGGGGACGATTTCCGTGAGGGCAAAATCACCTTGCCGATCATCCTGGCCTATCGCCGCGGCAGCGACTCGGAGCGAGCGTTCTGGCGGCGCACGCTGCAGGACGCAGAGTTGCGGGAAGGCGATCTTGAAGAGGCAATCCGGTTGGTAGCAAACCATGGCGCGATCGCGGACACGATCGAGCGTGCGCGTCACTACGGATCAATCGCGCGCGACGCCATGGATATCTTTCCGGATTCCCCGCAGAAGTCTGCGCTGCTGGAAGCAATCGACTTCTGCGTGTCGCGGGCGCACTAGACGGATTCAGCTCAGCTCTGCGTGAACGGCCCACCAGCCGGGTTGCGATTGTGCAATACTCGTCGCAGCCTCGTGCGCCGCATCGGCGTCAGCAAAGAGACCGAAGCAGGTGGCGCCACTTCCCGACATGGACGCAGCCAAACAGCCAGATTGGACAGATATCGCGGCCATGACTGACGCAATGACAGGTGCTACCTCGCAGGCAGCATCCAGAAGGTCGTTGCCTTGAGAGCGCACATGCTCAGCCAACCTTTCCAGAGTTTCGAAGGTCGGGAGCCGCCCAGTGACGGTTCTTGCTTCGGCAAGCGGCGCGGCGTCGAGTTTGGAAAATACGTCTCGTGATGACAGCGCAACCCCTGGATTGACCAGCAGCACATAGGCTGGCGGCAACGACTCAATCGGATCCAGACGCTCGCCCCTGCCTGACATCACGCTGGCGCGGGACGTGAGACAGGCGGGAACGTCAGACCCTAGTTCGAGCGCTATGGATTTCAGATCCGCCAGATCAATTGCATCGGGGTTTACCCGCGTCAGCAAACGCAGCGCCGCCGCCGCGTCCGCCGAGCCGCCACCTATGCCGGAGGCAACAGGCAGGTTCTTCTGGAGTTGAAACCGGCCGACCAGTGCATCTGGAACGCGGCTGCGGAACAACCGTGCCGCGCGAAGCACGAGATTGTCCTCCTCGCCCT
Organism: Pseudomonadota bacterium; assembly: GCA_036155355.1. GTDB lineage: Bacteria > Pseudomonadota > Alphaproteobacteria > Rhizobiales > Methyloligellaceae > JAYZVT01. The sequence continues at coordinate 10,454 of JAYZVT010000282.1, read as the reverse complement.
CCAGCGAGGCACCGAAGGCTCCAAAGACCCCGAGGGAAAGTTCATGTCCCGGCATCAACTGCAGCCAGTCGCCGATCGCGGGAAACACCACGAGGCTGCGCAATTCGTGATAGCCGTCGGGTCGCCGTCCCAGCACCTTGAGGATGAGATTGACTTTTGCGCTGGCCAGCTCGTAGAGCGGCGCCTCGCGCACCGCATTCGCGCGCTTGCGATCTTGCGTCAATTTCCGGACTTGGGCGCCGTTCCGCTCTTTTCTGCCTGCGCCGCGGCCTTGCGCTCGTCGGCGGGCAGACCATCCTTCAACTTCGCCTTGGTCAGTTTGGCCTCGTCCTCTTCCGGCTCGAGCGTCAGGGACTGAGACCACTGGTATTCGGCTTCCAACTTGCGATCCACGCGCCAATAAGCATCGCCGAGGTGATCGTTGATGACCGGATCGTCCGGGCGCAACTCCACGGCGCGCTCCAGATGCTCAACCGCCTGTGCATATTCGCCCAGCCGGTAGAACGCCCATCCAAGGCTGTCCACGAAGTAGCCGTCGTCCGGTTTCAGTTTCACCGCCTTGCGGACAAGCTCCAGACCTTCCTTTACGTTGATGCCCTGGTCGATCCACGAATAGCCCAGATAGTTGAGGATGAGTGGCTCGTCGGGATTGAGCTTGAGGGCTTCCTTGAAGTCAGCCTCGGCCTTTGGCCATTGCTGCATCCGTTCGCGGCAGACGCCGCGGGCGTAGTAAAGCGACCAGTCGGACTTCTTCGGAGTTTCAAGCAGATCGATGGCACGCGAGTAATACCCGGCCGATTCCTCGTAGCGCTTGCGGGCGCGCATGATAATGCCCGCAGCCTCGAGCGGGCGCGTCTCCTTCGGCTTGGCCTCAATAAGCTTGTCGAGCAGAGCTTTGGCTTCGTCGGGTTTATCGAGTGAATTGACGTCATAGGCCTTGCGGATCTCCGCACTCATGGCCAAAGGCGAATCGGCAGGCACGCGGTTATATGCTTCGATCGCCGCCTCGTACTTCTTGCTGGTGTCGTAGACCTCGCCCAGCGACTGGTGCACCAGGGGGAACTGCGGCTTCAGATAAAGCGCCAGCTGGAGAAACACGGTGCCCATTTCGGTTCCGCCCTCGTCCGCCAGTGCGTCACCGATACCATAGAGAACTTCAGCCAAACCTTCCGAGGCGGCCTTGATCAGCAACGGCGGCTTTTCGCCAGCCTCGATGCGGGCCAGCAGATCACGAGCGATGGGGTGTCCGGTGGTCTGGGAAATGTGCAGCTTCAGGATTTCCTTGGCGCGCTCCACATTGCCTGAATTGACAAGATGGCGCGCATAGGCATCGGCGATGCGCAGCGTGCGCGGGCTCTTCTCGAAGGCTTCGGCGAAGGATTTCTCGGCGAGCTTGGTGCGTCCGCCCAGATCGGCAATCAGCCCGCGATGGTAACGCTGGAAGAATCTCGACCATTCCGCCTTCTTCATGTCGTCGAGGGTCTTGAGGGCTTCATTGGTCCGCCCGTCCGACTGCTGGACCCATGCCTTGGCCAGCCGGGTGGTCAGTTCCCAGATCAGCGGCCCCTTGCTTGAGGCATCGAAATTGCGCTCGGCCTGCTTGGCGTTGCCCTCCTTGGCGGCCTTGGCGGCGAGCACGAAATGCGCCAGCCGGTCCGTCTCCTCGTTCTTAAGAAGGTTCTTGGCAAGATCGAAGGCACGTGGCCAGTTGCCAGCGGCGGATTCGAGCAGGAAGGCCTGCTCCATGATGATCTCGTTCCTGGGATCCATCCGCAGCGCATTGCTGTAGTACTCCGCGGCTGCGGGCGTATCGTGCAGGGAGCGGGCGTAGCGGCCGGCAAGGTAGTTGCCGAGCGGCGAAATCGTATCGATAGGCTTGGGGTCGGTTGAGGGCGCCGCCGAAGCGGTCATCCACAGCGCCGCCAGAGCAAGACCGGCGGCACTCAAACCCAAAGATTTCATTATGTGCTGATGCGACATGCCCACCATTCCGCCCAAGTGATTTGCCCTAACCGCCCGTCACGAGCGCAAGAGTTACGCCATTCGTGACACTGTGCAAACAATATTGGCGCTGGCATGGCGGCCGAAGTCTGGATTCATCTGTTCAAATCCGCGCGATATCAAGGTGTTGCCGCAGACCTACATGTTGACGTAGGTGGGGCCGCCTCCGCCTTCGGGTGGCGCCCAGGTGATGTTTTGCTCCGGGTCCTTGATGTCGCATGTCTTGCAGTGGACGCAGTTCTGCGCGTTGATCTGGAAGCGCGGCGCGGCCCCCTCCTCCACTATCCACTCATAGACTCCCGCCGGACAGTAGCGCGTCGAGGGGCCACCATAGATGGCGTATTCCGCGCTGCGCTGCAATTCCATGTCGCCCACTTGCAGATGTACGGGCTGGTCTTCTTCGTGGTTCGTCCCGGAGAGGAATACCGATGAGAGCCTGTCGAAGGTCAGCTTCCCGTCAGGTCTGGGATAGTCGATTTTCGGCATCTCGGCGGCCGGTCGCAGACAGGCATGGTCCGGCTTGCCATGGCCAAGGGTATGACGCAGGAACGGCATCAGCGTATTCAGCCACATATCGATGCCGCCCAGCATGACTCCGACAACCGTGCCGAGACGCGACCAGAGCGGCTTGACGTTGCGCACGCGCCGCAGGTCGGCAGCGATTGGGCCGGACCTGACGGCGTCGCCATATGACGTCAGTACATCTCCCGAACGTCCCTCACCGACTGCAGCAAAAGCCGACTCGGCGGCAGCGGTGCCGCTCAGCATTGCGTTGTGCGAGCCCTTGATGCGAGGCACGTTCATGAAGCCGGCGGCACAGCCGAGCAATGCGCCCCCCGGAAACGCCAGCTCGGGCATGGACTGCCACCCGCCTTCAGTGAGCGCACGCGCGCCATAGCCGAGCCGCTTGCCGCCCTCGAATATGCCGCGAATCCCGGGATGCGTTTTGAAGCGCTGGAATTCCTCGAATGGCGACAGGTGAGGATTGGCGTAGTTGAGGTGGACCACGAAGCCGACGCTGACCAGACGGTCGCCAAAGTGATAGAGGAATGAACCGCCGCCAGTGCTGCCGTCGAGCGGCCAGCCCATGGTGTGCTGCACCAGGCCGGGCTGGTGCCGGTCGGGCGCCACTTCCCACAGTTCCTAGATGCCGATGCCGTATTTCTGCGGCTCGCGACCCGCCGCAAGACCGAAGCGGTCGATCAGTTCACGCGACAGCGATCCGCGCGCGCCCTCGGCGATGAGAGTGTATTTGCCGTGCAATTCCATGCCGCGCATGAAACCGTCCTTGGGTTTACCCGCGCGGTCGATACCCATGTCGCCAGTGGCGACGCCCTTCAAGGCGCCCTTGTCGTCGAACAGCAGTTCCCGCGCGGCGAAACCAGGATAGACCTCAACACCCAGTCCTTCTGCCTGTTCACCGAGCCAGCGGCACAGATTGCCGAGACTGACGATGTAGCAGCCGTGGTTACTCATCAGGGGCGGCATGAGGAAACCTGGCAGGCGAAGCCCGCCCGATTTACCCAGAAATAGAAAGCGGTCGTCGGTGACTGCGGTTTCGACCGGCGCTCCTTTGTCCTTCCAGTCGGGCAACAAGGCCGAAAGTCCGACCGGATCGATCACCGCTCCGGAAAGGATATGGGCGCCAATCTCCGACCCTTTTTCGAGAACCACGACGGAGATTTCGGAGCCCTTAAGCGCCGCCAGTTGCTTCAGTCGGATAGCGGCTGATAGTCCCGCCGGCCCGCCGCCGACGATGACCACGTCGAACTCCATCGCCTCGCGTTCGGGAAGCGCTTCGCTTTCTGTCATCGGCAATGTCCTCTTCGGCACCCGTGGATAAAGATGGCCCGCTGTGGCGTCAATCGCGGTGCCCGCTATGATCCGCGGAACGTCGCGTCTATCCTATGTGGCATTCGTCCCGGAGACCTCTCTAACATGGATGCGAAGCCGACCGGTCCGGCGGAAATACTCAAATGGCAGGCAGAAATGGGGGCGGACGAGGCGATCTCGACCACTCCCATGGACTGGTTCGCACTGGCGCAAATTCGCAGGCAAATGCCTGCCGCGGCCAACCAGGAGCGTCCTGCTGCCGCGAAGGCCCGGCCGGCCGCTCCGCAGCAGCCGCGTCCCGATTTCGTTCCCGTTGCTCAGGACGAGGCCGTCCTCGACGCGCGCAAGCGAGCGGCATCGGCCGCCAGTCTGGGTAAACTGGAGGAACTGCTCCGGGGCTTTGACGGCTGCGCCCTCAAAGCGACGGCGCGCTCCACCTGCTTCAAACGCGGCAGCGACGACGCCAGGATCATGCTCATTGGCGAGGCACCTGGCCGCGACGAGGACATCCAGGGCCAGCCCTTCGTCGGGCGTGCCGGCCAACTGCTGGACAGGATGCTGGCCTCGATCGGTCTCGACGAGAGCAGGGTCTATATCACCAACATTGTCTACTGGCGGCCGCCCGGAAACCGTACGCCCACAACGCAGGAAGTCGAGGCGTGCAAGCCTTTCCTGATGCGCCAGATCGAACTGCTCGATCCAACCATCATCGTGCTTATCGGCGGACCGGCGTCGCAGCATCTGCTCGACACGACGGAGGGTATCACGCGCATGCGCGGCAAGTGGCGCGAAGCGCAGCTGGGCGGCAAGACGCGTCCGGCGATGCCTACGCTGCACCCGGCCTATCTTTTGAGAAGCCCCGCCGCCAAGCGGATGGCCTGGCAGGATCTGCTGACGATCGAGCGCCGCATCAAGGAGCTGGGGCTCTAGCAACGTGCCCGCTCCCGAGCGCCTTACATTGCGAAGACGACCTGCTAAGCTTCGCACCGATGCCGCAACCGCAGAACCAGAGGTGAGCAATGGAATTTGACGCCCTGATGCTGGCGCGGGTGCAATTCGCATTCACGGTGGCGTTTCACATCATTTTCCCCACTTTCACCATCGGTCTCTCCGCATGGATCGCCACTCTGCAGGTGATGTGGCTGCGAAGCCGCAACGACAGGTATCGGGAACTTGCCCGGTTCTGGACCAAGGTCTTCGCGGTGTCTTTTGCCATGGGCGTCGTTTCCGGCGTTGTCATGTCCTACCAGTTCGGAACCAACTGGAGCCGTTTTTCCGAGGTCGTGGGAAACGTAGTCGGTCCGCTGATCGGCTACGAGGTGCTGACTGCGTTCTTCCTGGAGGCGACTTTCCTCGGAATTTTGCTGTTCGGCTGGGACCGAGTGCCGCACTGGCTGCATGTGTTCGCCTCGATCATGGTGGCGGTAGGCACGTTGATGTCGGCTTTCTGGATCCTTTCCGCCAACAGCTGGATGCACTCGCCCGCCGGCCATGTCGTGCGCGACGGCATCGTCTATCCTGAGAACTGGCTGAAGATCATCTTCAACCCCACCTTCCCCCTGCGCTTCGCGCACATGGTGCTCGCCTGCTACCTGACGACTGCCTTCGTTGTGCTGGGAGTCGGCGCGAGATATCTGCTGCGCGGTCAGCACCACGACCATGCGCGCACCATGGTGCGGATGGGCCTGGGACTGTCGCTGGTGCTGGCTCCGGCACAGATTCTTGTCGGCGATTCCCACGGGCTGAAGACATTGGAACATCAGCCGGCCAAGGTCGCCGCCATCGAGGCGCATTGGGATGGCTCCAAACCAGCGCCACTCGTGCTGTTCGCTATCCCTGACGAGGAGGCCGAGACAAATCGCTACGAAGTGTCCATTCCCCAAGGCGCGAGCCTGATCCTGACACACGAGCTGAACGGCCTGTTCAAGGGACTGAAGGATTTTCCAAAAGAGGATCGTCCGCCCGTGCTGCTGCCCTTCTACGGATTCCGCGTCATGGTGGGCATTGGCTTCTGGATGCTGCTGCTCGCGGGCATGGGCGCGTGGCTGTGGCGCAAAGACACCCTGTTCGCCAACGGACTGTACCTGAAGCTGGCATGGCTGAGCTGGCCGCTCGGATTCGTTGCCCTGCTGGCAGGATGGACCGTCACCGAGGTCGGACGCCAGCCCTGGGTTGCGACAGGCATCCTGCGCACCGCCGACGCTACCTCGCCGGTAGCAGGCGGCAGCATCGCCGCTTCACTTGGCCTTTTCTTCGTCGTCTACGGCATCGTCTTCTCGGCGGGTATCTACTACATCAACCGTCTCATCAATCGCGGCCCGACGCCAACCGATGCCCATGACGAACAGGGCACGGCAAAGCGGCCCCTCTCGGCGGCCAAGGGAACGGGCCGCGCGGCCCTGCAGGCGGGGGAGTAACGGCCATGGACCAGATATCCTTCTGGCTACCCGTTGTGTGGGCCGGGCTCATCGGCGTCGCGGTGGCCATGTACGTCATCCTGGACGGGTTCGATCTAGGCCTCGGCATCCTGTTTCCCACCGCCCGCGAGGAATCCGAGCGCGACCAGATGATGAATTCGGTGGCGCCTTTCTGGGACGGCAACGAGACGTGGCTGGTGCTCGGCGGTGGAGGGCTTTGGGTCGCGTTCCCCAAGGCATACGCCATCATCATGCCGGCGGTGTATCTGCCGATCATCCTGATGCTGCTGGCGCTGATCTTCCGCGGCGTCGCGTTCGAGTTCCGTTTCGTTTCCAAACCCAACCACAAGGCCTGGGATTTCGCCTTCTGGATCGGCTCGACGCTCGCGGCCTTTTCGCAGGGACTGGTGCTCGGCGCACTCATCCAGGGCATCGAGGTAAGCGGCGGACAGTTCGGAGGCGGGCCGCTAGACTGGCTGACGCCATTCTCGATCATGTGCGGCGTGGGCGTGGTGGCGGGCTATGCGCTGCTGGGCGCGGGCTGGCTGATGTTCAAGACCGAAGGGCCTCTGGCGGAGCGCTCGCGCCGGCAGGCGCCGGTTCTGCTCGCGGTTCTTCTTGCCTTCATCGCAGTAGTCAGCCTGTGGACGCCGATAGAGAGCGCGCGCATCGCCGACCGCTGGTTCTCCATGCCGAACATCTTCTATCTGTGGCCGGTGCCGCTCATCACCGCCCTGCTCGCCTGGTGGTGCTACAACAGCATCCGACAGGGGCACGAGTTCACCCCCTTCCTCGCGACCATTTTCCTGTTCCTGCTGGCCTATGCCGGGCTGGCGATCTCCAATTATCCTTTCCTGGTCCCGCCAGTGCCGGGCGGGTCCGGCCTTGACGTCTGGCAGACGGCCGCGGCGCCGGAATCGCAGATCTTTGTGCTGATCGGCGTGCTGCTGCTGCTGCCGATCATCCTGTTCTATACCGGCTTCGTGTACTGGACCTTCCGCGGCAAGGTGAAGCCCGGCGAGGGCTACCATTGAGCGGTGATGATTCATCGACAGTATTGACGCGGTCGCTCGCGCTGCGCTTCGGCGACTGGCGCGGCGAGATTCCTTCAGTGATTGCGCAAGACAACAACCTGGCCTCGCTTGCCGGGAGACGCTCGCACCGCAAGTTTCGCCCGGAGGCAGTCGATGCGAAACTGGTGGAGACGCTTTGCGCGCTGGCGCTGTGCGCGCCGAGCAAGAGCGATCTGCAGCAGCGCGACATCATCATTGTCGAGGACGCGAATATTCGCCGCGGGCTGAATGCCATCGTCGCCGACCAGCCCTGGGTGGCGGACGCGCCGAACTTCCTCGTCTTCTGCGGCAACAATCGGCGGCAGCGCCAGATTCACCAATGGCGAGGGCATCACTTCGTGAACGATCACCTCGACGCCTACTTCAACGCCGCGGTGGACGCCGGTATCGCGCTGGCGGAATTCATGACAGCGGCGGAGGCCATCGGGCTCGGCTGTTGCCCGGTGAGCGGTATCCGCAATGACAGCCAGCGCGTCTGCGATATCCTCGCCCTCCCCGATCACGTGTTTTCCGTGGCCGGTCTTGCCCTTGGCTGGCCCAGCGAGGAGGGCCTGCTCAGCCCGCGCCTACCGCTTGCCGCCACGGTGCATCGTGATCGTTTCGATGAAACCCGTATACGCGAGCTGGTGGAGGCCTATGACAGGCACCGGAACAGCATCAAACCTTTCCGCGAGCAGCGTTTCGTCGAGGACTTTGGCAGCAGCGACTCTTATGGCTGGTCGGAGGACAAAGCCCGGCAATATTCCAGGCCCGAAAGGGCAGATTTTGGCGAATTCATTCGATCAAAGGGATTCGACCTGAAGTAGCGCATCGGAAGACGCTTGCCTGACCGCCCATTCGGCGGGAATTTGAGACCATTTCGAAAATATGCAGCCACAGGTCACTTTCCCATGCCCCGCATCGACGAAAGCCGCCCCTTCATACCCGTCAACATCGCCGTGCTCACCGTGTCGGACACGCGCAGCGTCAAGGAGGACAAGTCCGGCACGCTACTGGCGAAGCTGCTGACGGATGCCGGGCACAAGCTGGCGGAACATGCGGTGGTCAGGGACGACATTGCCGCGATCCGGGCGAAGGTGAAAGGCTGGATCAAGGACAAGGGCGTGGACGTGGTGCTGACCACGGGCGGCACCGGCTTCACGGGCCGCGACGTGACGCCCGAAGCGGTCCGGCCGCTGTTCGAGAAGGAGATCGACGGCTTTTCGGCGGTCTTTCACAAGCTCAGCTACGAGAAGGTCGGCACCTCGACCATTCAGTCGCGGGCATGCGGCGGGGTCGCCGGCGGCACCTATATCTTCTGCGTGCCCGGTTCGCCCGGGGCGTGCCGCGACGCCTGGGAAGGCATCCTGCAATACCAGCTCGACAACCGGCACCGGCCCTGCAATTTCGTGGAAATCATGCCGAGGCTGCTCGAGCACATGGAGACAACAGCCAGGTAGCCGGACAGCGTAGCCGGCGGGGCAATGCCGGTGTGGCCTTTCCCCGCCGTCTGCGCTGGCGGCGCTTCATCTGTCGCGCAGATGAACTTCGGGTCCGGCCGGGACTGGCCCGGCCGGCCGGTGTGGGGTCAGGCGACGCGCTGCAGGCTCGCCGCGTTCAGCTTGCTCTTGGCGATCTTGCTGACGGGGTCGTTGGTCGGGGAATCGTCGGTCGCGGCGAGCGAGAGCGGATCGTCCGCACGACGCGAGCGTCCCTCGAAGAAGCTGCCCTGCTCCAGAACCAGGTTCTGGTGGCAGACGTCGCCTTCCAGATGGGAGTTGGACGCCAGGGTGATATTCAGCGCGTGAATGGTGCCCAGTACCCTGCCGCGCACGACCACTTCCTCCGCGACGACCGCGCCGCGCACGCGGCCGGTCTCGGCAATGAGGAGTGTCGAGCAGAAAATGTCGCCTTGAATTTCGCCTTCGATCTGCACTTCGCCCTTGGAAACGATGTTTCCAATGAAAGTGAGGTCTGCGCCTATGATGGATGCCGCCATTGTCGAGTTCCTTCGGTTGGTTTGCGTTTTTCGCTCCCGAGACGAAGCCCGTTACGCAAACAAATCAGGTACCGAGGAGCCGAATCACCGGCTTCAGGTTGTGTTAATGGCGGTTAACAAAGTCTTAACGCGCTCACGCCGCGGGACCGCCGCCAGAAAAGTTTTCCACAGGGGGGCTTCGGAGCGTCTGTTCCGGACTTGAGAGAAAATTCATCCCGATTAATGAGTTAGGCGACGGGCGGACCCTCGGCCGCGAAGTTATCCACAGGTGGCCGCCAACGGTGCAAAAGCCATGCGGATTCGTGGCTGCGTTTCCTCGCGACCGCTATCATGAGTTCAGTGTGTCGGTGCGTTCGTGCCGAATGATCCAGTGACATTCCGGGTTCGACTTCCCGCGCGTTGCGTAAATGCGAGAGGCCAGCAGCGTTGAGCAAGGGGACAAAACATGTCGGAATCAGTAATTGCGGAAGACCTTCACATCAAAGGTGAAGTGACGACGAACGGCGATGTCGAACTGAAGGGGACCGTCGAAGGCGACATTCGCTGCCGCACCCTGCTCGTCGCCGAGGACGCGCGGATCCAGGGAACCGCAGCGGCCGAGAAGGTCGTCATCAGGGGTTCCGTGGAGGGCACCATCAGCGGCAATCGCGTCACCTTGACGTCTTCCGCGAAGGTAAGGGGCGAAGTGCTCTGCAAGGCCCTCTCCGTGGACGAGGAAGCCTATTTCGATGGCAGGTCGCAACGGGTCGAGGATCCGATGAAGGACGCCAAGAAAAAAATGGAAGCCGTCCAGAAGGAGACCGAGACCCGTCTTCCTGTCGGTTCGGCTGCCGCACAGGGCAAGGGATCGGGCGGAAAGGAAAAGAACGGCGGCGGCTCAGGCCAGCCAATCGCTTCCGGCGCCAGCCACTAGCGGAATTCGCGCGGGGTCCCTGCCCGCCGCTCAACAGGGAATTCACCGGCAAGCCGGTGGGCCCGTTCCGATCCGACCGGAACGGGCCTTTGCCGTTCTGCGCCAGGGTGATGGATCCATCGCTGCGCAGAATCCGTCCTGCGCGGCCTTGCCATCACATGTTCTTGACCACCCCCGGCGGCAACAAAGTTGTCGCGTTATTATGTATTATCCGGACGCCAGTGGCCGCCTATGTTCGG
>JAYZVT010000281.1:0-19673 GCA_036155355.1 Pseudomonadota bacterium | reverse complement strand
AACTGCCGCTGCCGCTCTCGCCGCAATTCAGGGCGCCTACGGATGTCGTACGTCACGCGCCCGACGATACGCCGCCGGCACGCATCAAAGGTGGAATGCCGGACTGAGGCGACAGGCCTTGCCGCATGACGAAACGGCGCAAGGGGCCGACTGAATTGAGCAGATGCAGTCCCGCGCCGCGCGCCGCCTGTATGGGCAGCAAGCCCGACAGCAGCGAGCGGTTGACGATGTCGATGGCGAAAGTGCGCGAGGTTACGTCTCCACGCCTTGCCGCATCATAGGCCGCCATGACGGATGCCATACCCGGATCGCCGGTCCTGTTGGCACTGCCGGCAAGGTCGGCCAGGATGGCTGCGTCGCGAAAGCCCATATTGAGACCTTGCGCGCCAATAGGGGGAATTACATGGGCGGCTTCGCCAACCAGAGCGATGCGGCGCGCGGCGAATTTTTCCGGCGTCAGTCCTGAAAGAGGAAACGCCGATCGCGGCCCGTTCCGCGTTACTGTGCCGAGCAGGGGGCCGGTGCGGCGTTCTATTTCCGCGGCGAACCGGTCGTCAGGCAGTGCCATTAACCGTTGTGCCTCTTCTGTGCGCGCCACCCACACCAGGCTCGACGACCGGCCGGGCAGGGGAACGGTCGTGAACGGCCCGTGTGTCGTGTGAAACTCGTTGCTGATTCCCTCATGCGGGAGACTGTGATCGAAATTGCACGCAATCGCCGTCTGTTCGTAGCGCCATTCACGCGCACCAATGCCGGCCGCGCGACGGCAGATCGAATTGCGTCCGTCACATGCGGCGATGAGCCTTGCGCAAATTCCGACGCCCTCTGCGAGCTGGACGTCGACCCCGTCATCGCAGGGAAGTACGTCAGTTGCACCTTTGGTGGAGATCAGCTGCAGACCAGGCTGGCATTCGGCCCGGTGCAGAAGCGCCGCGACAAGTGCACTGTTGGGAATGTTGTAGCCGAATGCACCCGATCCCAATTCGCTGGCGTGAAAAACCACTTCCGGCGCGCGCAGGGCGCGGCCCGTCGCGTCCAATATTCGTATCGCCGCCAGGGGTGCCGCCGCTGGTTCGCAGTCTGGCCAGATTCTGAGGTTTTTCAGGAGCTGAACCGAAGGGCCCAGCAGCGCCGTGGTCCGGGTATCGGGCCTGGCCGGGTCACTGTTGTAGGCCGGACCGGCGAGAATGGTATGGCAGCCCATATTTGCCAGCGCCACGGCAGCGGTGAGGCCAGCCGGCCCCGCGCCTATGACGGCCACGTCGCAGCGGAGCGCTGATGGGCTCGTTGTGGTTGAATCTGACATATTTTCAGTGGCTTATCAGGCTCTTCGAAGGGGCTCGGACCATCCAGCTTGAGATTCCAGAATCGCATGTCTTGTCGCAGGCGTCACCCGGCCTGGGTCGCTTCTGGGGCGCACTGGCCGATTCCCCGGCATTTGTGCTTGCAGGCGGCGCAATTTTGGGCAGCGGTTCCGGTCGCTGGCCTGCGAAATCGATGATTCATGTCGAAAAATCAATCTATTACCTGGAAATACAGGCAGCGGACCTCCGATTCGGCTGTCTTTGCCCGCTTGTGCGGGCCGGCCCCGGAAATGTTGCAAGGCAGGATTTTCAGCGTCATCCTTGTCAACAGGACAACCCGGACGGCGGACGAGCGGGGGACAGCCGGCGCGCACCGCAGGTTTCGAGAAAATGTATCATTTTCAATACTTTATACAAAAACATCGGCAAACCCGCAGGAATGGTCCGAGCACTGATTATCCTGCCCCGGAGCAGTGCGTTTTTTGAGGAATTCAGCCGCTTTGACGGTGGTCGTTGCTGAAATGCAACAACGTTTTACAGAATGCAGAAGGAATGGCGCATTTCAGTTTACGTTATTGGAGCCATTCGTTACCCATAAGCCAAGTCAGCAAGCCCGCACGAAGTTGTCGGCTCGTTTGGCGTCAAGGGCAGAGGCTCGTGAGGCGTGCTGCTCAAGGTCAAAAAACCTTTGGTCAACAATTGGAGATGGAAATGATTGGGGGACTCATGAAGACGACCAGTCGTTTCGCCGTCGCTGCCGCGGCCGGTTTGTTTGTGGGCGGTATCGCCCTCACGCCAGCCCAAGCCGCGGATTTGGGCGGTGATTGCTGCGCGGACCTCGAAGAGCGCGTGGCTGAGCTGGAAGCAACTACGGTTCGCAAGGGCAACCGCAAGGTCAGCGTGAAGCTGTCCGGTCAGGTTAACCGCGCCCTGCTGTTCTGGGACGACGGCGACGAGTCGGACGTCTATTCCGTGGACAACAACACCACCAACACTCGTATCCGCCTGACGGGCGATGCGAAGTTCAAGCCCGGCTGGTCGGCTGGCTACTATCTCGAGTGGCAGACGGTCAGCACGAGCAGCGGTTCGGTGAACCAGCTGACGCCCAGCGCTGGCGCCTCTGACTTCGGTCTGCGCCACGCGGTGTGGTACATCAAGTCCGACAAGCTCGGCTCGGTGTGGCTCGGTCAGCATTCGATGGCGACTGACAACCTCATCTACATGAACGTTGTCGGCACCAGCGTGTCGAACGGCGGCGGCGATCTGCTGTCCGGCGGCGGTTTCCTCCTCACTCAGCCCGGCGTAACCGGCAATGCGCGCTTGGTGGGTGCGAGCTGGGGCACTTACTATGCCAACTTCGACGTCGGCAACCGTTCGGACATCATCCGCTACGACTCGCCGGACATCTGGGGCTGCGTGTTTTCGACAGCCTGGGGTGAGAACGACGATTGGGACGTGGCCCTGCGCTGCAAGAAGGAACTGAACTCGGTCAAGATCCTGTTCGGTATCGGCTATATCGAACACACGGGTAACGAAGGTTCAGTTGTCGGTGACGGTACGTCGCTGTTGACGGGCGCCATCCACGGCCAGAACGACTTCATCGTGTCGGCAGGCATCCTGCATGACCCGACGGGCCTGTTCCTGACCGGCTGGTACGCGGACCGTGATTTCGACTCGATCACCAACCAGACGACTGGTGGCGCTGCCATCGCGCTTGGCACTGGCGTGACCGCTCCGGGCGATGTGGAGACCTGGTACATCGAGGGCGGTATCTATCGCCGCTTCAACGACCTCGGCAAGACGGCTCTGTACATCAATTATGCAGAGTCCGAGGGCTCGAACGTCGGTGTCATCGACAGGCTGCCTTTGACTGGCGGCGGTATCTCGGCGGCCACCAGTGTGGTCCTCAGCTCTGAAGTCCAGATCTGGGGCGGTGGCATCGTGCAGGAGATCACCAACGCTGCGATGGAACTGTACATCGACTACAAGCACCTGGAGTTCGATGGTCGGGTTTGTAATGCTGGCTTCACCGCTGCTGCTGGATGCCCCGCAGGTCAGACGCTCAATGTGACCTCCGACGATCTCGACCTGGTTCTGGTCGGTGGCCGCATCAAGTTCTAAGTCGAAAGACAGAACTTCACGAATTGGAGACCGCCCTTCGGGGCGGTCTCTTTTTTTGTCTTGCCGCTGCCGTTGGACAAAACACGATCGGCGCCGTGCCGGAATCAGTGCCGTGCCGGAGCCAAACGGCTTCGTCCAAATGTTGCGCATCGGCCACAGACATCGACAATCCGATCCGGAAAACGTCGAATTAGCAATACCTTAACCCGCATCACAACAGGCTTGTCATTACCTTGAGCAGCCTCCATTTTTGGGCTGAACGTGAAAGGTGGGCCATGAGCGCCTGGAAATGGGTGATTGCGGGAATGCTGGCCGTGCGGATGTTCAGTCCGGACGCGGCTTTGGCGTTCCAGCAGACGCCATTGCCGCAAGCCGCGCCCGCACAAAGCAAGGCTGCACCGGAGGCGGGCAGCCTGACCCTTGAGATCCCCCAGGTCGCGGGGAGCGGGCAGGCGGCTCCTGCCACGGAGAAGACGGACAAGGGCCTGCTCGGCGTCTTGCCGCGGAAACTGGATTTCGGCCTCGAGCTGCTTTACGCACCCGAAGGCACGGGCGGCGGTGCGGCCGTGCTGCCGGCGGAGCCTACACAGGACGATCTGACGATTCGCGGGTCCGTGAAGAAGCGCTTCTGACCGGCCGGAAGAGACGGCACTTTTCCTTTCTGGTGCGCGACGGCGGCAAGGCTCTTGCCGGATCTCTATCATGTGGAAACGCATTGCCGCCTTTGCCGTGCATGGGTTGACGGCCTCTGGCGCAGTCCTCGGCCTTTTAGCCCTGGAGCGAGCCGCCGCCGGCGATCTGCGACTTTGCTTCCTGTTTCTGGGTGCGGCGTTGATCGTCGATGCCGTCGATGGCCCCCTGGCGCGGGTGATACGTGTGGCGGAGGTGCTGCCGCGATTCAGCGGCGTGCGGCTGGACCTGATCGTTGACTATCTGACCTATTGTCTTGTGCCGGCCTACATTGTCCTCAAATCGCAGATGGTGCCCGCGCCACTGGCGCCTTGGGCGGCGGGTGCGATCCTGGTGAGTTCGCTGTATCATTTCTGCGATCGCGAGAGCAAAACCGCAGACGGATATTTCGTCGGCTTTCCCGCCATCTGGAATATCGTCGTGTTCCATTTCTTCGCGCTGCAGCCTCCGGCCTGGATCGCCGCCACCGCGGTTGCCCTCCTGGTCGCCCTTACATTCGTACCCATCCTCTGGGTCCACCCTTTGCGCGCAACCCGCTTCCGTCCGGTCACACTGGCGGTTCTTGCCTGCTGGAGCATTGCCGCATTGTCAGTGTTGCTGCAGGAGCCGCCGGCTGGAGAGATTGTGCGGCTGACGCTTGCGATGGCGGCGGCCTATGCGACGGGGTTATGCCTGCTGCGCACCTTTGTCCTGCGCTGCGGCGAGGGCTGACGCTTCCTTTGCAGGAGTATCCCGGTCCCGACAACAATTGTTTGGACCGGGAAGGCGGGCTGGGCTATCTGCTCGCTGGCCGCGTGGCGCTGCGGCCGTGGCAACGACGGAGAGCTTCCCATGTTCGATTGGCTGACCGATCCGACGATCTGGGCTAGCCTGCTCACGCTGACGGCGATGGAAATCGTCCTCGGCATCGACAATGTTGTTTTCATCTCCGTCATCGTGTCGCGGCTGCCAACGGCGGTGCGGCAGCGGGCGCGTCAAATCGGCTTGGCGCTCGCACTGGTGTTCCGCGTGGTGATGCTGCTGGGCATCACTTGGCTGATCGGCCTGACAGCGCCACTCTTTTCCATCCTCGGACAGGAGATTTCCTGGCGAGATGTGATCCTGATCGCTGGCGGTCTGTTTCTGATCACCAAGGCGACGCGAGAGATCCATGATGGGATCGAGGGTGACGGCGACGGCCATGGCGGATCGCTCCCCGCGAACGCTTTTGCCAGCGTCATCGTTCAGATCGCGATCATAGATCTGGTCTTTTCGGTGGATTCGATCGTCACCGCAATTGGCATGGCCGACCATGTGGAAGTCATGATCGCAGCCGTGGTGCTGTCGATGATCGTCATGTATGTAGCCTCCGGACCCGTAGCGGAATTCATCGAACGGCATCCAACGACGAAGATGCTGGCACTGAGCTTCCTGTTTCTTATCGGCGCCGCACTCATCGCCGATGGCGTCGAGTTCCACATTCCACGCGGCTACATCTACTTCGCCATGGCCTTCTCAGCGATCGTGGAGACGATCAACGTGTTCGCACGGCGGCGGAAGCTGTCGCGGAAGAAGAAGGCCCGCGCGACTCGCTAGGACGGCAGCGGGGTGCGGCGTCCGGTCGCTACCTTGACGCGGCCCTGGTGGCATCCCGATGCGGGGTGTATCGCAGCGCGTCCGCGCTAACCTTAATACCGCTTATCTGGCCCGCCAGTTGCAACAGGGGTGGGCAGGGACGTCTTGGACCGGCAATGGCCCAATTGTGGACATTTTGTCACCAATATTGCACTGCGATATGCCGGCCATCAACGAACCTGCCTAGAAACAAGACTTGGGTAACTGATGAAAAAGGCTCTACTTTTCGCCACCGGACTGGCGGTCCTGCCGGCCGTTGCAATGGCAGGCGCCGGGGAACATATGGACGGCGCCGAGCTGCGCAAGGCCGTGATGGGCAAGACCATCTTCCTGCGCACGGAATGGGGTATCGAACTTCCGATCAGCTACAGCGCCAACGGCACAATGCGCGGACAGCTCAAATCGGCACTGGCCTCGGTGGCCGGCGGCGAGAGTGCCAGCGACCAGGGAAAGTGGTGGATCAACGGCAACGACCTCTGCCAGAAGTGGAGCAGCTGGCTCGACGGCAGGTCCTATTGCTACAAGCTGAAGCGCGAGGGCAACACGGTTTCGTGGTTCCGCAACGACGGCCGCAGCGGCACCGTGCGTCTGGGCGGTTGACACCGGACTTGAAGAAGACGCGGGCGGGATGAAATTTCCCGCCAAGGCAAATACGCACCGGCAAAAAATGCCGGTGCGATTTGTTTGTGGGCGGATGGCGAGCTGTGAACCCTCAGCGTCCGTCAGCTTGCGATGCTGGGAGGGTCGGCTGAGGGCGTCATTCAGGCCACGCCGGAACCCAGACGTGATGCAGCCGTAGAGGGAGTCGCTGCAATTGGACCCCGGCTGGAGCCCGTCCTCGGGCTTGCCCGAGGCAAGACCCCTGGGCCGGGGTGACGGTGGGGCCGCATGGAGCAATGTGAATTGATTGCGTGTTACGCCGAATAGATCCAGCGCGGGCTCTGTTTCTTCAGTTCCAGTTTGGCCACGGTCATACGGTGCACCTCGTCCGGCCCGTCGGCCAGGCGCAGGCTGCGCGTCTTGGCCCAGGCGTATGCCAGACCAAAATCCTCCGCGACACCGCCGCCGCCATGAATCTGAATGGCGCGGTCGATGACGTCGAGCGCCATCTGCGGCGCCACCACCTTGATCATGGCGATCTCGGCGCGCGCGATCTTGTTGCCGACCGTGTCCATCATCCAGGCGGCCTTGAGGGTGAGTAGGCGCGCCTGCTCGATCTCCATGCGGGAGCGGGCGATGGCGTCGATGGTGACGCCCTGCTCGGCCAGGGTTTTGCCGAAGGCGGAGCGGTCCTTGGCGCGGGCGCACATGGCCTCCAGCGAGCGTTCTGCGACGCCGATCAGGCGCATGCAGTGATGGATGCGCCCCGGCCCCAGGCGGCCTTGCGCAATTTCGAAACCGCGGCCCTCTCCGAGGAGCATGTTCCCGGCCGGCACGCGGACATCCTTGAAATCCACCTCGAAGTGGCCGTGGGGCGCATGGTCGTAGCCGAAGACGGTAAGGGGGCGGACGAGGATGACGCCGGGGGTGTCGCGGGGAACCAGGATCATCGACTGCTGACGGTAGGTTTCCGCCTCGGGGTCGGTCTTGCCCATGAAGATGAAAATCTCGCAGCGGCGGTCGCCGGCGCCCGACGCCCACCACTTGCGGCCATTGAGAACATAGTGGTCGCCGTCGCGTTCGATGCGTGAGCGGATATTGGTGGCATCCGAAGACGCCACCTCGGGCTCGGTCATGGCGAAGGCCGAGCGGATTTTCCCCTCAAGCAGGGGCTCCAGCCAGCGCTTCTTCTGCGCCTCGCTGCCGTAGCGCACCAGCACCTCCATGTTGCCGGTGTCGGGCGCGGCGCAGTTGAAGGCTTCCGGTCCGATGGGGGAACGGCCCATGATCTCGCACAGGGGGGCATATTCGAGATTGCTGAGACCGGCGCCGTGCATGCTGTCGGGGAGGAACAGGTTCCACAGGCCCTCGGCACGGGCCTTGCGCTTGAGTTCCTCCATCACCGGAGGCGAAGTCCAGCGGTCGCCCGCTTCGAGTTGCTCCAGATAGACGCGCTCGGCCGGATAAATATGAGCGTCCATGAAGGCCAGCAGACGGACCCGGTAGTCCTCGGTATGGGAAGAGAATTTGAAGTCCATGGGCCCTTCCGCTTGCGCGCCGACGCCGTTCCGCGCTGGACAGAGGCGGGACGGGTGACCATACTGCAATTCCGCCAAGCAAAATCAAGTTTCAAAATTGGAGAAGTCGATGGGGGACGTGGTTGAGTATCACAGGCATGGCGCGATCGCCGTCATAGCTTTGAACAATCCCCCCGTGAATGCACTCGGCTGGCAGGTGCGGCAATCGCTTCAGAAAGCGGTGGAGAAGGCCGCCGCGGATGCGGATATCAAGGCGGTTGTGCTGCTGGGCAGGGGACGCGGCTTCTGCGGCGGCGCTGACATCCGCGAATTCGGCTCGCCGCGCAAGGAGCCCGTGCTTACACATCTGATCAATGCCATTGAGGCGATGGACAAGCCTGTCGTGGCAGCCATTCACGGCATTGCGGCAGGCGGGGGCTGCGAGGTACCGCTCGGTTGCCATTACCGCGTCGCCGATGCGTCCGCCCATATCGGCCTGCCGGAGGTCAAACTCGGCCTGCTGCCGGGAGCGGGGGGCACCCAGCGCATGCCACGTTTGATTGGCGTAGGTCCGGCGCTGGAGGCAATCCTGAGCGGAGACTACATCGCGGCGGAACGGGCCAGGGAGATGGGTCTGTTCGACGAGATCATCGACGGCGACCTGGAGCAGGGCGCCATCGCTTTCGCCAAGAAGTTGATCGCCGATGGGCACGCTCCCCGGCGTACGCGCGATATTCCGATCGACGCAAATGGCGCGGCGAAGGATCTGGAAAAGGCCAGGGCCGATACGGCCCGTCGGGCGCGGGGGCTGATGGGGCCGCTGCGCTGTATCGAAAGTATCGAGAATGCCCTGACGCTGCCCATCGACGAAGGACTGGCGCGGGAGCGGGAGTATTTCCGTGAGCTGGAGATTTCCGACCAGTCACGGGCGCTCAGGCACCTGTTCTTTGCCGAGCGGGAAGCACATCGCATTCCGGGTGTCGGTAGGGATACAAAGGTCCGCCCCATCGACAGCGCCGCCGTCATCGGCTGTGGAACCATGGGCCGTGGCATCGCCATGAGTTTCGCCAATGCCGGGCTGCCGGTGACGGTGCTGGAGATGGACAAGGCGGCGCTGGACAAGGGGCTCGCCGCCATCCGCGACACCTACGCCGGGAGCGTGGCGCGGGGAAGCCTATCGCAGGAGCAGATGAACGCCCGGCTGAAGCTGATCGACGTGTCCACGGACTATGCAGATATCGCCGGCGCAGACATCGTCATCGAGGCGGTCTTCGAGGACATGGACCTCAAGAAGAAAATCTTCTCGAAGCTTGACCAGGTTTGCCGCAAGGACGCGATCCTGGCCACCAACACCTCCTCGCTGGACGTGGATGAGATCGCGTCCGCTACCAAGCGCCCGCAGGATGTAATTGGTACGCATTTCTTCAGTCCGGCCAACGTCATGAAGCTCATGGAGAATGTGCGTGGCGAAAAAACTGCGCCGGACGTCATCGCCACCGTGATGAAGCTGAGCAAGGACCTGGAAAAAGTGGGTGTCATGGTGGGGGTCTGCGACGGCTTCGTGGGCAACCGTATGCTCTATGCCTATCGCGGGCAGGCCGACTTCCTGCTGGAGCAAGGCGCGTTGCCGCAGCAGGTGGACAAGGTGATCTACGACTTCGGGTTTCCCATGGGGCCTTTCGCCATGGGAGACCTGGCCGGGCTCGACGTGGGCTAC
This sequence comes from Pseudomonadota bacterium, assembly GCA_036155355.1. Classification (GTDB taxonomy): domain Bacteria; phylum Pseudomonadota; class Alphaproteobacteria; order Rhizobiales; family Methyloligellaceae; genus JAYZVT01. Next base: position 10,110 of record JAYZVT010000281.1, on the reverse strand, counting down.
AAGGTGCGCCAGCATCGCAGAAAGACGCGGCCCTCAAATGACCGCTATTCGGTGATCGCTGACAGGATCGTGGAGAGCGGTCGGCTGGGGCAGAAGACGGGCAAGGGCTGGTATCTCTACGAGAAAGGCAGCCGTACGCCTGTCCCCGATCCGGAGATCGAGAAACTGATCGCCGGTGTCTCCAGGGAAATGGGCATCGAGCGGCGGCCGGTCACGAATCAGGAAATCCTCGAGCGCTGCCTCTATCCGCTCATCAACGAGGGCGCGAAGATTCTTGGCGAGGGCATCGCCATCCGGCCGAGCGACGTGGATCTGGTGTGGGTCTACGGCTACGGCTTTCCGCGCGGCAAGGGCGGGCCGATGTTCCACGCGGACGTGATCGGCGTCAAAACGGTGCATGAGAAAATGCAGCGCCTGTATGCGGAGCACGGGGAGATGCTGCGTCCTGCGCCGTTGCTGGAAGAGCTTGCCGCCTCGGGCAAGAGCTTTGCGCAGTGGCAAGCAGACCACAAGATTACCTGACCGGGAGGATCCATGAGCGAAGCCGTCATTGTCTCCACCGCGCGCACGCCCATCGGCAGGGCCTTCCGCGGCGCCTTCAACAACACCCACGGTGCGGTGTTGACGGCACATGCCATCGAACATGCGGTGGCGCGAGCGGGCGTAGAGCCGGAAGAGGTCGAAGACGTCATCATTGGCTGCGGTTATCCCGAAGGAGCCACGGGCAAGAATGTGGCGCGATTGGCGGCGATCCGCGCGGGTCTGCCCGTGACCACATCGGGCACAACGGTGAACCGATTCTGTTCGTCAGGCCTGCAGGCCATCGCCATGGCGGCGCAGCGCGTCGTCATGGACAAGGTGCCGGTGATGGTGGCAGGCGGAGTGGAGTCCGTCAGCCTGGTGCAACCGAGCCTCAACCGGAGCCATTTCGAGGAGGAGTGGCTGATGCGGCACAAGCCGGAGCTGTGGATGGGCATGATCGACACCGCCGACATAGTGGCAAAGCGCTACAGCGTCTCCCGCGAGGCCCAGGACGAATATGCATTTCACAGCCAGCAGCGCACGGCCATTGCCCAGCAGGCAGGACATTTCGACGACGAGATTGTGCCGCTGCCAACCAGAATGCTGGTCAAGGACAAGCAGACTGGCGAGGAGAGCGAGAAGGCCGTCGCCCTGGAGCGCGACGAGGGCAACCGGCCCGACACCAACATGGAGGGACTTGCGAATCTCAAACCTGTGATGGGCGAGGACAGGTTCATCACCGCTGGCAACGCCAGCCAGCTTTCCGACGGTGCGTCCGCCTGCGTGGTGATGGACTCCAAGCTCGCGGAGAAGCGCGGGCTGGAGCCGCTCGGCATCTTCCGCGGCCTCGCGGTGGCTGGCTGCGAACCCGACGAAATGGGCATCGGACCGGTGTTCGCCGTGCCACGGTTACTGGAGCGCTTCGGGGTTAAGCAGGATGACATCGACCTGTGGGAGCTGAACGAGGCCTTCGCCAGCCAGGTGCTCTATTGCCGCGACCGGCTCGGCCTGCCCATGGAGCGGCTCAACGTCAATGGCGGGTCCATCTCGATCGGCCATCCTTTCGGCATGACCGGCGCGCGGCTCACCGGCCACATACTCATCGAAGGCAAGCGGCGCGGCGCGAAATTCTGCGTCGTCACCATGTGCATCGGGGGCGGCATGGGCGCGGCCGGGCTGTTCGAGGTGGCCTGAGCGCCCGGCCATGACCGGCGATCCGGAAGTCATCGCGATACGCCCCGATGAGCGCATCGACGCAGGGCGGCTCGAAGCCTGGCTGCGGCAGCGGCTGACGGGTGCGGATGGGTCCTTCGCAATGGCCCAGTTCGGCGGCGGCCATGCCAACCTCACTTATCTGATCCGCTTCGGAGACAGGGAGTACGTGCTGCGCCGCCCGCCGCTTGGGCCGTTGGCACCCAGCTCCCACGATATGGCGCGGGAGCACCGGGTGCTGGAGCGGCTGTGGGAGCGCTTCCCGCTCGCCCCGCGCAGCTATCTGTTTTGCGGCGACAAGGACATCATCGGCGCGGAGTTCCATGTCCTGGAGCGGCGACGGGGCATGGCCATCCGCACCACGCTGCCCGAGGGACATGACTGGACACCGGTGCTATGCCGGAGACTCGGCGAGGACGTGGTCGATGTGCTGGCGGAGCTGCACAGGGTGGACGCCGCCGCTGTGGGACTAGGTAATCTCGGCCGGCCGGAGGGATTTCTCGCCCGGCAGATCGAAGGCTGGACGGGGCGCTGGGAGGCAGCCAAGGACGACCAGGCGCCACAGGCCATGACCGACATTGCCAAATGGCTCGGGCGGCGGCTACCGCGCAGCGGACCTGCAGCCCTGCTGCACAACGACTTCAAGCTCGACAACATGCTGGTGGATGCCGCTGAACCATCGCGCGTTACGGCTGTGCTCGACTGGGACATGTGTACGCGCGGCGATCCGCTCGCCGACCTTGGCTATGTGCTCGCTTTCTGGGGTGAGGCGGGGGATGATCCGGAATGGATCGAGGCGGCCTCTATGCCCACATGGTCGCCAGGGTTTCCAACGCGCGACGATGTGGTGGAGCGCTACGCGCGGACGACCGGATTCGATTGCTCAGACGTGCTCTGGTATCACGTGTTCGGTGTGTTCAAGATTGCCGTTATCCTGCAGCAGATTTACATCCGCTATCTCAGGGGACAGACCCAGGACGCGCGCTTTGCTGTGTTCGGCAGGCGGGTGGCGGGCCTGGCTGAGAAGGGCCGGGTGCTGTCGGGACTTTAGACGGCCTCAGGTGTACTGGCCGCTGCCGATGGTGGTGCCGCCGTCCACGACGATGGTCTGGCCGGTGATGAAGCTGCCCGCGGGCGAGGCGAGCAGCAGGGCGACGCCCGCAACATCTTCGGGCTCGCCAAGCCGGCCGATGGGATAGGTGGAGATGGCTTTCGCGTTCTTCTCCGGGTCCTCCCACAGCGCCCGCGCGAAGTCGGTGCGGACGAGGCCGGGCGCAATGCAGTTGGCGCGGATATTGTGGCGTCCCCATTCGACGGCGAGATTGCGCACGAGTTGCATGTCGGCGGCTTTGGAGAGCCCGTAGATGCCGAGCTTGTCGTTGCCCTTCAGCCCGCCGATGCTGGAGACGACGATCACCGCGCCGTCCCTGCGTTCGGCCATCTGCGGCAGCACCATGTTGCAGAGCCACAGATTACTCTTCACGTTGGAGTCCATGATCTTGTCGTAGGCCTCGTCGGAGACCTCGGCCATGGGCCCGTAATACGGATTCACCGCGGCGTTGCAGACGAGGATGTCGATGCGGCCCCAGTGCTTCAGGGTCGTATCGACGAGGTTTCGCAGTTCGTCCTTGCGCGAGATGTTGCTGGGAACGGCGAGGGCCTCGCCGCCAGCCTTGATGATCGCGGACGCGACCTCATCGCATTTGTCCGCCTTGCGGCTGGAGACGACAACTTTCGCGCCCGCCCGGGACAGGCATTCGGCGATGGCCTTGCCGATGCCCTTGGTCGAGCCGGTGATGATGGCAACCTTGCCCTTGAGGCCGAAAAGGGAGTCGAGCGTCATGCCGCGGCGGAGACCCTAGGCGGTCTCCCGGACGCCCGCGTGATTGCGGGTCGCCATAAACAGTCCGACGCCAAGGGCGAACAGCACACCGGCCGCCACCGTGCCCTGGAAGTTGGTCCAGGGCAGCAGGCCGCCGCCAGGCGTGGCGAGGCTCATGCCGGCAGCCACCAGTAGTAGGCGGACTGGCCACTGCATGACGGGATGAGCGCGCAGATCGCCGAGGCCGATGAGATAGCCCTGAAGCGCACCGGCGACCACCAGAACGCCAACAAAGGCCGAGCCGATGGCGATGAGAATGTTGGTCCAGCCGCCTTCCAGGATCAGCCCCGGATTAAGCACGAAGAAGAACGGAATGACATAGATGATGCTGCCGAGGCGCATGGCCTCCAATCCCGTGCGCATGGGTGTCGCACCGGCGAGGGCGGCCGCCGCATAGGCGCCCAGCGCCACCGGCGGGGTGATGAAGGAGATCATGCCCCAGTATAGGATGAACAGGTGCACGGACATGGGCGACAGGCCGCCCTGGATGAGGGCCGGTGCCAGCACGATGGCGAGAAAGATGTAGGCCGCGGTCACGGTCATGCCGATGCCCATGATGAAGCTGGTGATGGCGCCCATCAGGAGGAGCATGAGGGTGTTGCCCCCGGCCATGAAGACGAGGTCGTTGACCAGGGTGCCGGCGACGCCGGTCATGGACAGCGCTCCGACGATGAGGCCGACGGCGGCGAGAATGGCGGTCAGCTCGGTGAGCAGCCTGATGGAGCCGATGAGAAAATCTTTCAGCTCCGGCCAGCCCCAGCGATTGTGGGGGAAGATCTGGTTGAGCAGGAGGAGGATGGCAGTGGCGTAGAATGGCGCCAGCGCCTCGCGGCGCAGATAAAGCAGCATGACAATGAGCAGCACGAAGACGAAAACGAAATACCAGCCCTCGCGCATGGTCCGTGCCAGCGAGGGCAGTTCCGCCGAAGGCAGGCCCTTGAGCCCCTTGCGGGCCGCGTAGGCGTCGATCTGGACGAACAGGCCGAAATAATACAGCGCGGAAGGAATTGCCGCCGCGATGGCGATGTCGGCGTAGGGCACCTCGATGATGGTCGCCATGATGAAGGCGGTCGCGCCCATGACCGGGGGCATAAGCACGCCGCCGGTGGAGGCGCATGCCTCCACGCCACCCGCGTAGTGGGGCGAGAAGCCGGTGCGCTTCATGGCGGGAATGGTCATCACGCCCGTGGTCAGCACATTGGTGATGACGCTGCCGCTCAGGGAGCCCATCAGGCCGCTGGCGAAGACCGCGACCTTGGCCGCGCCGCCCCTGACGCTGCCAAGCAGGCTGAAGGCGAGATTGAGGAAGAACTTGCCGCCGCCGGTGTGGGTAAGGGCGACGCCGAAGATGAGGAAGCCGATGACCAGCTCGGCGAAGGCGCGCATGGGGATGCCGAGGATGCTCTCGATGCTCATGGCGTGATAGCCCGCGGCTTCACCCCAGGTGCTGGGGAGGCCGGCGATGGGACCTGGCATGACGTCAGCGACGAGCGGATAGAGTGAGAACAGCAGCACAATGGTGAAGATCGGCAGGCCGCCCGCGCGGCGCACGGCCTCAAGCACGAGGATCCAGAGCAGATAGCTCATATATATGGCGTGGTCCGGTGCGACGAACTCCCAGCCCAGATCGACGATGCGCGTGGAATTGACAAAAAAATAAAAGCAGACGCCGAAGGTGAGCAGGGTGAGAGCCGCGTCGTACCATGGCACTTCATTTGCGCCTTGCGGTCGCGCGGCCGAATATGCGGGAAAGAATATGAAGGTGAAGGGCAACAAAAGCCCGAGCACCGCATAGAGGTAGTGGTTGGAGAGAAGGACGATGCTCCCCAGCCATTGCTGGCCGAAGATCACGCGTACCTGATCCATAGCCAGAAAGATCACCAGAACGGATGCCGCGAGGGCGAGGGCCGTCCAGAAGCGATCAAGCCGCCGGTGACGCTCCTGCACCACCGGCGGCTCGGCTACTTTCGATTTCAGCGCCATATGGGATCGAGGCCGGCCTTCTCGAGGGCGGCGGCGCGAACCTCCATCCATTTGGTCTTGAAGGCGTCGCCTTCCAGGGCCTTATCCATCTTGGCCCAGGCCTCGCTCAACACCTTCTGGCGCATGACCAGCTTGTCGTTGTGAGACTGGTGCTCGGCCTTCCAGACGCCGGCTTCCTTGAAATAGGCGATGGCGCCTTCGTGATATGGCACCACCCAGTCGAGGATCTGGTTCTTCAGCGCCCAACCCTTCGCGGCCGGTTCGGCCTGCGAATAGTTGTCGAACTCCTCCACGAGGACGCGCGTCAACGAATACACCTCGTTCTTGTCGCGGTTATCCAGAGTCATCAGGATCGGGTAGGGATAGGCCGGTCCCTCATAGGGCTTGTCCTTGGAGATGCCGGTGCCCGAGGTGGCCATGTTGCGCACGAAATAGGGTGCGATCTTGGCGATCCCGTCCCAGCAGGCCTTGTCCTTGTGGGGTGTCGGCGGCCAGTAGATGCCGCGCGGGCTCGCCTCCAGCTTTTTCGTAGGGCCGGACAGGGTGGAGGCAAACATGGCGTCCACCTGGTCATTGACCATGCCTTCCCAGGCCTGGCCGTAGCCGGAGAACTCGACCTTCTCCACGTCCTTCCAGGTCAGTCCGCCGCAGGCGAGCATGCCCTCGATGCCGACGTTGAGGGCGTCGCCGCCGCGCACATAGGCGACGCGCTTGCCCTTGAGGTCGGCGTAGGTCTTTATGCCCTTATCGGCCGCAACCGCGACGCTAAGGGCGGAAGACCCGCTCGCACTCATCAGCAGACGGACCGGCATCGGGCCCCACTCGCGATCGGCGAATTCGAATACGCCTTCGGAGGCAAAGAAGGTGGCGATGCCGTTGGCGGAATACTCGATCTTGCCCGCCTTGATTGGAGTCAGGCGGGAAACGTCGTTCTTGCCGGGCACGACGCGCAGCGTGACGTTGTATTTGTCCTTTAGCGCCTTGCCGATGGCGACCGACTGGTTGTAGCCGGTGGTACCGGTGTCATAGGCGGTCCACGTCATGTTCTCCGGCAGCTTGACATCCGCGGCCAGCGCGCCTGTGGCGCCGGCGGACAGGAAGAGCGCCGAGACAAGCGCAGCCGATAGTCTTGATTTCATGTGTCGATCCTCCCTGGCTGGCATGTTGCTTCTCCCCCCTTGCTGAATTACCGCAGGGAGGTTTGTTTTGCACAGCAGAATTAAGTTTTGCATTTTTGAGCGACGCGTGCAAAGCAATTCGGCACAATGCCGGTCATGTGATCCAGGCTCCGTGCCGCCTGGGGGATCCTCTGCCGGTGGGGCCAGGCCGGGACACGGCGATGATGCAGTAAGGCGCTGAAATGCAACTGGTATCTGAAAGCCGCGATGGCCGTGCCGGGATCGGCCGGCTGCTGGAGCCCGCTTCGGTGGCCATCATCGGGGCTTCCGACGATCCGGGGCGCATCGGCGGACGTCCGTTGCGATACCTGTTGCAGGAAGGTTTCCGGGGGGCGGTCTATCCGGTCAATCCGAACCGGCAGACGGTGCAGGGGCAGAAGGCCTATGCGCGCGTGTCCGACCTGCCGCAGGCAGTGGACTGCGCCCTGATCGCAGTTCCCGCGAAGCTCGTGGCCGGGGCGCTGGAGGATTGCGTGGCCGCGGGTGTCAAGTCGGCCATCGTGTTCAGCTCAGGATTCGCGGAAGTGGCCGGGGAGGGCACGGCGCTGCAGGCGGAGATCGCATCCATCGCACGGCGCAGCGGGATGAGAGTGCTGGGGCCAAACTGTCTGGGCGTGCTCAGCTTTTCCAGCCGCTTCTTTGCCACCTTTTCGAGTTCGGGCGACCAGCAGGGCTATCCGCAGGCCGGTCCCGTCGCCATCATCAGCCAGAGCGGCGCCTACGGCACCCACCTTTACATGGTGGCGCGCAACTGGGGACTTGGCGTCAGCCACGTGATCACCACAGGCAACGAATGCGACGTGGACGTGGCGGAATGCATCGGCTGGGCGGCAGCGTGTGAAGACGTGAAAGTAATCGCCGCCTATGCGGAAGGGATCAAGGACGGACCGGCGCTGATCCGGTCTTTGGAGAAAGCGCGGGCGAACCGGAAGCCAGTGGTGTTCATGAAGGTTGGCCGCAGCGCTGAAGGCGCGGCGGCCGCGGCCTCGCATACGGCCTCTCTGGCCGGCTCCGACGAAATCTACGATGCAGTGTTCCGGCAATATGGCGTGCACCGCGCCGACACAACCGAGCAGATGCTGGATGCAGTCTATGCCTGCACGGCGGGCATCTTCCCGCAGAGCCGGCGCATTGGCCTCGTCACCATCTCGGGCGGTGTGGGTGTGCAAATGGCCGACCACGCCAAGAAGGCGGGACTCGACGTGGCGCCCATGCCCGCAGCAGCGCAAAAGAAACTGAAGGCCAAGCTGCCTTTCGCTTCCGCCCTCAACCCGGTAGACACGACCGCGCAATTCCTCAACGACATGAGCCTGGTGCGGGAGAATTTCACCATCATGCTGAAGGATGGCGGCTATGGTACGGCGGTGGCTTTCCTTACCATGGCGGCGGCATCGCGCTTTGTGATCGAGCCGCTGCTGGCGGAATTGCGCCTCATCCGCGAGCAGTTTCCCGACCGGCTGCTGATCCTGTCCCTGCTGGGGCCGCCCGAGGTGGTCGCGCGTTACCGGGATGCAGGCTATCTGACATTTGAAGACCCCTGCCGGGCGATCGATGCCGCCGCTGCGGTCGTGCGCTTCGGGGAGAGCTTCGCGCGGGTGTCCTCGGGCAGGGACGATGGAGCGCTGCTGGATTCGACGAGCGTGCCGCGAATACCCGCGCGCAGCCTGAGCGAGTGGGAGTCGCGTGAATTGCTGGCAGGGGCAGGTGTGCCGCTGGTGCAGGCCGTGCTGGCGAGGAGTCCGGAGGAAGCGGCGAAGGCGGCGGCGGCTTTCGGCGCCCCGGTGGCCATGAAGATCAGTGCGGGCGAGATCGCCCACAAGACCGAGATTGGCGGTGTAGCCCTGAATGTAAGTGCTGCGGATGCGGGGCAAACCTACGACACGCTGATGGGGCGGGCAGCGAAGTCTGTGCCGTCGGCTAAGCCCGACGGGGTTATCGTCGCACCTATGGTGACGGGCGGTGTGGAGACCATACTTGGAGCGCAGGTGGACCCGGTGTTCGGACCGGCGGTGATGTTCGGCATGGGCGGCGTGTTCGCGGAGGTGTTCAGGGATGTAGCCTTCCGTCTGGCACCCGTCAGCAAGGAGGAAGCATTGGCCATGATCGCGGAAACGCGAGGGGCAGCTCTGCTCGCAGGCGCGCGGGGCAGGCCGGTGGCGGATGTTGACGCGCTGGCTGGGGCCATTGTGGCACTGTCGCGCCTCGCAGCCTGCTGTGGGGACCAGTTGTCAAGCATCGACCTCAACCCGTTCGTCGTGCTGCCGGAGGGGAAGGGCGCCGTGGCGCTCGACTGTCTGGCGGTGCCGAAGGACGTGGAGTCCTAGAGACGTCGGGCGATGGAGATGCGTTCCGCCATTTTCACCAGCCGTGGGCCGTAGTCGTTCTCCAGCGCCTCGCGGGAGATCTTGAAGGCGGGACCGCCGCAATTGAGTGCATAGACACTGCGGTCGCCGGTGATGACCGGCACCGCGGCGGCGTTAATGTCGGAGCGCCATTCGCCAAAGGAGGTGCAGAAGCCGCGCTGGCGGATTTCGTCGATGGAGCGCTCGATGCCCTTGCGCAAGCGGTCGTAGTCCTTCTTCGTCTCGCGCTTCTTCAGGTGGTCCATGAGGAACTCGCGCTCGTCCTCCGGCAGGACGGCGAGCAGGGCGCGTCCGATGGATGTGGGGGCGATGGGCAGGCGCGAGCCTACGTCGATGCGCAACGTCACGGCGCCGGGACCTCGGCAGACTTCCAGATAGACCATGTCCATTCGGTCGCGGCCCCCGAGTGCAATGGTGGCGTCGGCATGGTCCGCCAACTCCTGCATGAGAGACCTTGCCCGCTCACGGATGTCGAGGCCCGACAGCATGGCGTAGCCCAGTGACAGCACGCCGGAGCCGAGCTGATAGGTGCCGTGGCGCTCGGAGTATGTGAGATAGCCGAGTCGGGTGAGGGTGTAGGTAAGACGGGAGATGGTCGGCTTGGGCAGGCCGGTGCGCTTGGCGATCTCCAGGTTGCTCAGGCTCACGTCGCCTGGGCGATAGCAGCGCAGCACGTCGAGACCGCGGGCGAGCGCGGTGACGAAGCGGCGGTCCTTGACCTCGTCATCCAGAGGATCGAGATCGATGGTGGGCATATGCTGAATTGGTTTCATCCGGCTCTCCGGTGGCCCAATGCGCCCCGGCCTGAACAGCGGGCTCAAGGCATACAAGCTGGTTCCGGTTGCGGCAACGTGGGCAGCCAGCCTATACAAGCATCAACAATTGTGGAACTTTATTTTGCAAAGCGGAATTAACAGGTGGGCCGGGAGGAGACGGGTCAGATGGCGCTGGATGGTGATATTTTCCGACA
>JAYZVT010000280.1:0-5189 GCA_036155355.1 Pseudomonadota bacterium | reverse complement strand
GAAGTCGGCGCGCGCCTTCTCGGCCTGGCCAAGACGCAGATTGAGCCGCCCTCTGGCGATGTAGGGAGCCGCCCGCTCGGGCTGCAGCTCGATCGCCTTGTCCAGGTCCTTCATCGCGGTGTTGGTTTTGCGGACCTCAATCAGCGACTTCGCGCGCGCCAGATACAGCGCCGGTTGTTCCGGTGACGCGGCAATCGCCTCGGTGAGATCACTGGCGGCGTCGTCATGGCGCTCCAGTGACGCATAGACCACCGCGCGGTTGGAATGCGCGCCCACATATTTCGCATTGAGCGTCAGCGCCTGGCCATAGTCGCGCAGCGCGGCGTAGGGCCTGCCGAGCGCCGTCTGCGCCTTGCCCCGTCCATTGAAGGGAACGGCATTAGAGGACATCAGCGACACCGCGCGATCATAGTCGCGAAAGGCCTCGGTGTATTGCTTGAGCGCCAGATGGGCGTTGCCGCGATTGTTGTATCCCGCGCCATAGCCTGGAGCGAGCGTCACAGCACGGGTGAAATCAGCGAGAGCCTCCTGTGGCCGGCCCAGCTCCATCAGCACGTTCCCGCGATTGTTGAACACCATGGCGAAGTCGGGGAACAGCTCGATTGCCTTGTTGAAGTCCACGATGGCTTCCTCGTGACGCTTCAGCCGCCACAGCGCCACGCCCCGGTCGTTATGGATATTCGCCCGGCGCGCCTCGGCAAGTTTTGGCGACTTGAGCGCCTCGTCATAGGAGACAATGGCCTTGTCATACTGGCCCCGCAGCAGCGCCGCCGCGCCCTCGCTCGCGTGCAGTAGCGCCTTGTCGGTCTGTGCGCCCGCACCTGCTGCGCCGCCAAGCACAAGAGCGCCGCAGAGCAGGAAAATCGCGGAGATTCTGTTAAGAATCATAGGGCAGACTCGCCAAAAGTGGCACCTGTCGCCAGTTTTTCCCATTGGCTGGCGGCGGCGTCAACATTGGGTCATAGTCATCGGCGAGCGTGGCCGCAATATGGTCGCACCGCCGCACCTGCCGCAGCGCGTAGCAAGCCGAGACAGCCGAACGAACCGGAGAAGATTGTGAGGCAGAAGCCCCCGCTCCTGACCATTTGTCTGCTTGCGCTCGCACTGTCGGCGTACCTGACCGCGCCGGCGATGCGGTCGGCATCGGCCCGCGCGACAGCCGAGCCTACGCTCGATGCCATGATTGGCCAGATGCTCATGCTTGGTTTCGAGGGCACGTCTCCCGACGCGGCCGGATCGCGCCGCATGCGCCGCCTCGCGGCGGAAGGCAAGATCGGCGGCGTCATTCTCATGGACCGCAATATCCGCTCTCCCGCCCAGACGCGGGCGCTGGTCGCGTCCATTCGCGGCGACCTCGCCGGACCGGGCCTGTTCGTGGCGGTGGACCAGGAAGGAGGTCTGGTGCAGCGCCTGTCCTCGCGCAAGGGCTTCAATGCCTACCCCACCGCCAGCACGGTCGCCCGCCTCTATGCACCCGAGCGCGCCCGGCAGGTCTACGAGACCATGGCGCGCGAACTGGCGGCCGCCGGCTTCAACATGAACTTCGGCCCCGTCGTCGATCTCAATCTCAACCGCACCAATCCAATCATCGGCCGGCTTGGACGCAGCTACGGCTCCGATCCCGACAAGGTGACACAGTACGCCCGCGCCTTCGTCGATGCCCACCGCGCCTATGGCATAGTCACCGCCGCCAAGCACTTTCCCGGCCACGGCAGCAGCTGGGGCGACAGCCACGAGGAATTCATCGACCTGTCGAAGACCTGGAAGGAAGTGGAGTTGTCGCCATACCGGCAGCTCGCCGGCAGCGGCTCCATGGACATGGTCATGATCGGCCACCTCTATCACCCCGCCTTTTCCGGCGGAAAGCGCCTCCCTGCCACCTTGTCCCCGACGGCCATTGACGGCTGGGTCCGCGACCGCCTGGGATTTTCCGGCGTCGTTATCACTGACGACATGGAGATGGGCGCCATCAAGCGCTACCACTCGCTGAACGCCGCGGCGGTGATGGCGGTCAACAGCGGCAACGACATCCTTCTGTATTCAAATGCCGGCCGCGATCCGCAATTCGCGGAAAAGCTCATTACCACCATCCGGCAGGCCGTCGAGTCCGGGCAGATTCCCCGCTCGCGCATCGAGACAGCCTACGCCCGCATCATGCGGCTGCGCGAAAGCATGCGCGTCGTACAGGCGTCGTTGCCGGAAGTCGCGACGGTCGGAACCATTCCGCCGCCCGTTTTGAGCGAAGCAGTTCCAGCACAGCGTGCGGCGCCGCTGCCTGCCGCATCTGCCCCGCCGCCCGAGCCAGAGGAGCGGCGCGGATTGTTGCGGCGGCTGCGCGACTATTTCTAAGATCTACTCGGCCGCTTTCGGCTTGTCGCGGTTCGACGCCGCATAGCGCACCTCCGCGTCGTAGTAATCATCGAAGCCGACAATAGCGCGCAGCTCGGCGAAATCCATGACCCGGTCGGCCGGATGACGGCCCTGGCCGAATGCCTGCAGAGACTCTTTCATCGCCTTCATTGCTGCCGACATCAATGTCAACGGATAGGCGGCCAGCGCAAAGCCCAGTTCTTCCAGCTTCGCGGGCGGCAGCAGCGGTGTGGCGCCACCCTCGACCATGTTGGCCATATGCGCGCCGGGCGCCTCCCTTGGAACCCGCGCCATCTCGGCCTCGTCGCGGGGCGCTTCCACGAAAAGAATATCCGCGCCGATCCGCGAGAATTGCTGCGCGCGCCAGATCGCCTCATCCAGTCCATGCGTCGCCCGCGCATCCGTGCGCGCCAGTATCAAGATGTCGCTGCCCTCCTCACGAGCATCGACTGCCGCCTGGACCCGCTCGAGCGCCTCCTCTCGCGAGACCACCAGTTTTCCCTTGGTGTGGCCGCAGCGCTTCGGCGCAAGCTGGTCCTCGATCATGATCGCCGCGCATCCCGCGCGCGCATAGCCCTGCACGGTCCTGCGCACATTCAGCGCATTGCCATATCCCGTATCGCCATCGCCGATGACGGGAATCGACACCGCCGCGCAGATGTTGCGCGCCTGATCGGCGATTTCGCCATAAGAGATCAGACCCGTGTCCGGCGCGCCGATGCGGGCGGCTGCCACGGCGAAGCCTGACATGAAAGTGACGGGAAAGCCTGCCTGTTCGATCATCTTCGCTGACAGCGCATCCCAGCAGCAGGGCATCACCTGCAGCCTGCCGGCGGAGAGGATGGCACAGAGCTTGTCGGTCTGTCTGGTCATGGCATCACAGCTTGAATGGAATGTAGAGAACCACGTCGGGAACAAAATAGCAGATGATGACCGTTACCAGCATAAGCCCGAGGAACGGCCAGACGCCTGCCGCCACATCGGTCAGGCTCGCTCGCCCGACCGCCTGTATCACATAGAGGTTCAGGCCCACAGGCGGCGTTATCAGCGCGCATTCGATCATGATGACGAAAAACACGCCGAACCAGATCGGATCGATATGCAGGGGCATCAGCGACGGCGCCAGCACCGGCACCATGATGAGCATCATCGACAGGGCTTCAAGGAAGCAGCCCATGAACACCAGCACCAGCGACACGACAATCACGAATATGCCGGGCGAAGAAAAATTGTCGGCGATGACGGCCGAGATGTCCTGTGGAATGCGGTAGAGCGAGATCGCCTTGCCGAACACTTTCGCGCCCGCCACGATCAGCAGGATGGTGACTGTGGTAATCATCGATTCCACGATTGCCTCGCGCAGCTTCCGCCAGTCCAGGGTTCCCAGCACTGGCCCGGTTATCAGCAGCGCGCCCGCAAGTCCGATTGCTGCCGCCTCCGTCGGTGTCGCCGCTCCGGTGTAAATGGCGACGATGAGCAGCACCGACAGCGCGAATGCCGGCAGGGCGCGCAGACCCAGAGTGAACCGGTCGTTCCAGCTTGCCGCCGGCGACGGCCGGTAATGGGGAGAAAGCCGCGCATAGATCATCGAAAAGCCGATGAACAGCGCCATCAGCAGCAGCCCCGGCCCGATGCCGCCGAGAAACAGCGCGATCACCGACTCCTCGGTCACGAAACCATAGAGGATCATGGGGATCGATGGCGGGATGAGGATGCCGAGTGTCCCGCCTGCCGCCAGCAGTCCGTATACAAAACGGCGCGGATAGCCGCGCTCGATCATCTCGGGGATTGCCACCGTGCCGATGGTGGCGGCGGTCGCCACCGACGATCCGGAAATTGCGGCGAAGATGCCACAGGAGATGACCGTGGCCACGGCAAGCCCCCCGGGCCAGTGGCCGACCCACGCCTGTACCGCCGAGAACAGGTCGCGCCCCACCCCGCCTTTCAGCAGCACATTCGACATCAGCAGGAACAGCGGCACCGCCAGCAGGATGAAATTGTCGATGGTGCCGAGCAGCCCCTGCGGCGCCATCAAGGGGGAGAAGCCGCCAACAAGCAGCAGGATCAACCCGAGGCCGCCGAGCGCGAAGGCAACCGGCACTCGCGCCAGCAGCAGAGCGAACAGCAGCGCGAGAATGGCTATGGAGGTCATGCGGAAAAGTGCCCTCCCCGGCTGCCCTCGTCGCGGCCTCCCAGGATCACGCGGCAGACTTCCACCGCGCATTGCAGGATGCCGAGGCCGAAGCCGACGGGTATCGCCGCTTCCGCCCACCACTTGGGATAATCCAGGATGGTCGCCGTGGTGCTTCCGTGTTCCACCGAATCCCAGGCGATCAGCAGTCCGTACCAGAACACGATCACGCTGAATGCTGCCACGAACAGCAAGGCGAAGATGTCGAGCATCCGCTGCATGGCCTTCGGCAGCGCCAGGTAGACAATGTCGATGACGATATTCTCCGCGTGGCGGATGGTATAACCGAGAGCCAGGAACACGCCCCACATCAGAAACAGCTCGGAGAGTTCCGATGCCCACTTGGTCGGCGCACGCAGCACATAGCGCGTGAACACCTCCCACGTAAGGAAAACGCCCGTGGCGAACAAAAGCCACGCCGAAACCAATCCGGCGAGTTCGCTAACTCGGGTGATGCTGTAGCTGAACCTGTTCAAGCGCCCTGACCCCCGCGGATAGGCAGCCGGCGGCGGCCCCCGAATGCGCCGCCCCCGGTCAGTCCGGGTGGTTGGTCAGGCCGCGGGGGGCGTCCACCCCCTGCTTGGTGTGATCCCCGGCCCTCGCCCACCCGGGGTCGGTGGACGGCGGC
>JAYZVT010000279.1:0-5138 GCA_036155355.1 Pseudomonadota bacterium | reverse complement strand
TGGCGAAGCATCTCGATGATCCTTTTTTGTTCTGGTGGTAAGACATCAATCGCTGCATCCAGACGCAACCGGTAAGCCTCGCTGTCGATTTCCGGATCGGCGAACGGGTCGAAATGCCCCACCGCGCGTTCAACCTGCGGAGAAATCTCGCCCGTCTCGTCGTCATACTCGAGAGGAGCGGACCTGTTCTCGTCACGCCAGGCCTGCTCTTGCGCATCGCGGCGCAGGCTGGCCAAGGCGCCGTCGAACCTCACCTCGAAGTAGTCAAGCTTCTCCGAGGGAACCGCTCGATCTGCTGCCAATAGCTCGATAAATCGCGAAAACACTTTGTCGCGAATTGCGCCCCGAGTGAGAGACTCGGTCTTACCGTCAGCACTCTCCGCCTTGGGCAGCGAGCGAAGAACGCGCTCGGCCAGAATCTTGTAAAGACGTTCGAACCAGGTCTCCCTGTTTTCCGACCGGCTCGCGCGGATGAAATACACCAAGCACTCGCTCGGTATGTAGGCTGGATCCGTCCGCTTTAAAATCGAGGCTCGGGCAATCAGATCATCCCGCGGCAGTGAAGACAGTTCGACCAGAAGCGCTTCGATCCTAGGATCGCGCGTATAGAGCTCTCCGGTAAGCCGTCTCTTTCTTAGGGGTGTGATTGCAACGCGATCCGGCATGTCAGCTCACCTTTGCCAGTAGTCGCTCAATGATATCGCTTACCTCTCGCTGCCGGAGTAACCGCGCTTCGCGCCGCTCGGGCTCATCCCCTTCACCGAACTCGAACCGGGCCACCGCAACCGGGCCATCTTTTCGGTAGCCCTCGACCGTGTCGTCCCGCGCGAAGCGTCGGCTCAAGATGTTCAAAGATTCCCGTATGACCTCGCCGTGTTTGCCGTCGAGCGTCGCGTGAAACATCTTGACAGCCTGGTCGAGCCCGTCCGGCGCATGCTCTATGCAGTAGATCAGATCATGGGCGTCCTTGCGCTCGAAGCGCTGGTCGAAAGCGAATGCCTTCAGACAGGTGAAGCTCACCAGGTTGGCGTGCTTCACTTGCTCCGTGGCGATACCGGCGCCGTCGAGGAGCTCGGCCTGAATCTCTGTTACCTGGTGGAGGTCGAAAACGATCGACGAATGCGGAATGTTGATCGCCGAGATCGTGCCGTCCGTTGGCAATGGTTGCACCCTGCCACCAGCGATCTCCGGCGCGTCCGCCAGAAGTTCGAGCACCATGATCGCGCCATGTTCGGTACGGGTCTGCCATCGCCAAGACAGCTTCTGGCCTTGCTCGTTGGTGGCCCGCTCGAAACCCATCTTTCGCAAATTACCCTCGAGCGTGTGATACGCTTCGGTGTCGGCCAGGATCTGCAGGTCAATGACGATGTCCACGTCGAGCGTGCCGGCGTGCGGCGGCACGGCCGGCGGCCTAGCCTGCACGAGATATCGCGGCGTCAAACCACCGACGAGAAACACCGACTCCTTCCAAGGGCCCAATCCGCGCAACAGGGTCACGAGGACGCGCTCGCAATCAATCGTATGTTGGTCGGTATAGCCGTCGAAAGTCGCGGGCTTCACCATCAGAAGCCAATCCTTTCTCGACGCAGATGCTGCGCCAACTCTTTAGCCCGGCCCTCCCCACGCATGAGATCAAGGTAGACCTGAACGGGACTGGCTAGCCAAACCCCATCCACCTGTTCACGAAATAGCAATTCGCCGGGTGACTTGACTTCGATTACTGCGAGATTTGCTCCCTCGGTAACGACGCGGGCATCAAGTTCGCCGAGAGCCCGATCCGCCGCTGCGCCGGCCATCAGTCGACAGCGCACCTGTGAAAACGTCGACAGGAATGGAGTATAGTGCTGGCCTGCCGCCTCATGTGTGATGGCGTAGTCGGCATTATGGACCGCACAGGCTTCGGCGAACTTGTCGACCAGCACCTCCGCGCGCGCTGCCGGCACAAAATAGCGCCGCATCGCCGGCGACCGCATGACTGACAGTTGCTTTACCCAGGCATCCAGTAGGGCACCTGGCTCCCGCAGATGGCGCTCCTTGCTCGGCCCCTGCCCGCGTGAAATCACCCAATCGAATTTTTCCAATTCGGCGAGCACCTGCGACGCGGTTGCTGGCGAGACCTTCGCCTGCTCTGCGACGGATTTGACCCCGAACCATTCGGTGGGTTGCATCAACAGGACTTGAAGCACCTGCGCGCGGCGGCCTGAAAACAACGAACGTATCGACTTCGACAGGTTTTTCGGAGGCGGTTTGTCGATGTAGACATAAATGGATTCAGCTGGGAGAAACATACTGCCGCCACTGTCATAGTAGCCGACTCCTTCACCCCTCAGCAGGTCCTTAGCACCGGGTGATATGGATTGAGCGACGAGCAAGGGGGCTGTCTGGTGCCCCTCCACCGTTCTTGGCCATTTGTTGGCAAAATCCTTTAGCTGCCAGAGGGTCTGCCGGACATCCCGGGGGTAGAACGCCTTCTTCACCTCAACCAGCAGAGTAACGGCCTTTCCCGCCACCCAGAGATCGATCTGAGCGTCATATCTGCGATCCTGACCACCGGTGTCCGACCAGTCCAACTCCGCGTGGGCTCCAGGGAGCTCACCGAGGGCTTCGAGGAACTGATCCATCAACTGACGCTCTGTCACATCTGGAGTAGACATGGAGACTCCACATTTTTGCTGAACAGTAAATATCATCATCCTGGCGAATGTTCAATAAAAATGGCATATTTACTGTTCAGCGAAGCTTCCCCGCATAGCCGTCGAGCGCACAGATCCAGCTCCATTCCGTAGAAAGGCGCCCCCTTCGGGCCGGGCTGTCGGCGAAGCGGAAGCCCCTGACGGGTCTTCCCCCTCCCGGGCGTCCATCCCTGACGCGGCTACCGGCGCCCCGTAATGCGCTTCCTGGGAATCCAGTGGAGTCTGCCGGCGCCATGGAGAGTGAGAGTGCGGACCGGTTTGCCGTGACGGGTTGGAAGCTGAGGGAGAGGCCTTCGGCGCCCGTCGCGGAGAACCGCGATGTCCAGACACAGCCGCAACACCGGCGCCCGGCGCGACCGGACCAACCTCTATTCCGAGATTACCGACAAGATCATCACAGAGTTGGAGGCGGGGCGCGTGCCCTGGGTCCAGCCCTGGGGAACGGCGGCGGCGAAGGCGCCGCTCGCCATGCCGAAGAACGCCTCGACCGACCGGACCTATTCCGGGATCAACGTGCTTCTGCTTTGGGGCGCCGTCATCGAGCACGGATTCGCCGGCCAGAGCTGGCTCACGTTCCGCCAGGCACTGTCGCTCGGTGGTAATGTCCGCAAGGGCGAACGCGGCACCACCGTCGTCTATGCCGACCGCTTCGTGCCGGAGGACGAGAAGAACCGCGCCGCCGAGACCGGCGACGACCCGCAGGCGATCCCGTTCCTGAAGCGCTTCACCGTCTTCAATGTCGAGCAGTGCGAGAACCTGCCCGACGGGATGGCCGCGTCCGCGCCGCCCGTGCCGAATGGCCTGATCGAGCCGCGGGTCGAGGCGTTGATCCAGGCGACCGGTATCGACTTCCGCATCGGAGGCAACCGGGCGTACTACGTGCCGGCCCACGACTACGTTCAGGTGCCGCCGCCGCAGGCCTATTTTGAGCCGATCAACTGGCACCGCACCGCGCTGCACGAACTCGGGCACGCCACGGGCCACGCCTCGCGTCTGGGTCGGGATTTCTCGGGTTCGTTCGGGTCGAAGAAATATGCCTTCGAGGAACTGATCGCGGAGATCAACGCCGCCTTCTGCTGCGCCTCGCTCGGCATCGTGCCGACGGTCCGGCACGCCGACTATATCGGCTCCTGGCTTGAGGTCCTGCGCGAGGACAATCGCGCCATCGTCCGCGCCGCCAGCCAGGCGAGCAAGGCCGCCGACTGGCTGTTGGCCTTCGCGCCTGAGGACGATGCTGCCCGGATCGCCGAGCCCGCTTGCGACAGGAGGATGGCATGAACCTCCTGACCGACGAATTGCGCGATCGGTTGCTGGCCAATGGGCGACAGCGTGATGTCGATCATGTGCCGGTGGTGAAATTCTTCAATCCGGTGGGCGCCGGCACCTGGCTCATCACCGAGATGGAGCCGGACGGCAATACGCTATTCGCACTCGCAGATCTCGGTTTCGGCTGTCCGGAACTCGGCGCCTGCAGCCTCGGTGAATTCACCTCGGTGCGCTTGCCTTTCGGCCTCGGCATTGAGCGGGACATTCTCTTCGAAGGCCTCTATCCGCTGTCGGTCTATGTCGAAGCGGCCCGTCAAGCGGGCGGCATCGTGGAGAGCGAGCGCCTGCTCGCAGCGGCAGCGGCGGCCCTGCGCCAGCGCCGGTGACGCCGCCGGAAGGGCGCGGTCCTCCCGCTCGGAATTAGAGTGAGAGGGCTGCGCCCTTTTCCGTGACGGGTTTGAAGTCGAGGGAGAGGCTCTCGGCGCCCGTCGCGGAGTATCCCATCATGGCTACAGCTTCCAAGAAGATCACCCTCAGCGCCTCGCGCGACATCCCCTTCAACAAGCTCGTCCTCTCCCAGGCCAACGTCCGGCGCGTGAAGGCCGGCGTCTCCATTGAGGAACTGGCCGAAGACATCGCCCGCCGTGGTCTCCTGCAGGGCCTCAACGTCAGGCCCGTCCTCGACGACGAGGGCCAGGAGACCGGCATGTTCGAGATTCCGGCCGGCGGCCGCCGTTACCGGGCGCTTGAACTCCTCGCCAAGAAGAAGCGCCTCGCCAAGACCGCACCCGTGCCCTGCATCGTGCGCGAGGCCGGCGCCGACATCTCCGGCGAGGAGGACTCGCTGGCCGAGAACGTCCAGCGGGCACCACTGCACCCCCTGGACCAGTTCCGTGCCTTCCAGGCCCTCCGGGATCAGGGACTCTGCGAGGAAGACATCGCCGCACGTTTCTTCGTCTCGGCGGCGACCGTCCGGCAGCGCCTGAAGCTCATTACCGTCTCGGAGACCCTGCTCGACATCTATGCCGAGGACGGCATGACGCTGGAGCAGCTCATGGCCTTCACCGTTTCGACCGACCATGCACGCCAGGAACAGGTCTGGGAAGCGATCCAGCACAGCTGGGGGAAGGAGGCATACCAGATCCGCCGCATGCTGACGGAACATGCGGTCCGTGCGTC
>JAYZVT010000278.1:0-3680 GCA_036155355.1 Pseudomonadota bacterium | reverse complement strand
CGCCGATCTTCACCGGCGCGCGGAAATTGAGACTCTGGGAGACATAGATGCAGCCTGGCCCGGGCAGCTTGGTGCCGATGACCGTGGACAGCAGGCTGGCGGTCAGGATGCCGTGAGCGATCCGCTGCTTGAAGATGGTGGCGGCAGCGAAGTCGTCGCACAGGTGAACGGGATTGTCGTCGCCGGACAGGTCGGCGAAGAGCTGGATATCGCTAGAGGTGATGGTCTTGGTATGGCTGGCTTCCATCCCCAGGGACAGATCCTCGAAGAAGTAGCCATGGCGCGGATCGCCATTCGCGGTCTTGTCGGCCATTGCGGTGTTTCCCCCAAATCTGGCTCTTTTTCGCGCCGCACAATAGTGAAGCGGCAAGATTGCTGCAACTGCGCAATTTGTAGAAGATGCCGCATGAACAAGCTGTTTATGGCCGGAAATCCTCGGGTTAACCCAATTTTTAGCCGCGGCCTGTATTTTCCCACGATCAGATTTGGCTGCGCAGGACGTTTTCTGGGCCATAGGCCAGAAAACAGGCGCGGCTTTGGGGTGATGATTTTTGCGGCAGGAAGCCGCTCATTACGGGGTGGGAAACAATGGCTGTTGATCTTTCGATGCCGATCCTCGTGGTCGATGACTACAAGACCATGATTCGCATTATCCGGAATCTGCTCAAGCAGCTGGGCTTTTCGGATGTGGACGAGGCATCCGACGGCAGCGCCGCGCTGGAGATGCTGAAGAAGCGCAAGTATGGCCTGGTGATCTCCGACTGGAACATGGAGCCCATGACCGGCTACGAGTTGCTGAAGGAAGTCCGCGGCAACGATCAGCTCGCGCGCCTGCCCTTCATCATGGTCACGGCGGAATCGAAGACCGAGAACGTGATCGCCGCCAAGAAGGCCGGCGTGAACAACTACATCGTCAATCCGTTTAACGCGGCGACGCTGAAGGCAAAGATCGACACCGTCTTCGGAGACTAGGCAGGCTGGGGCCGGTTCTCCCGCATCCGCGAGAAGACCGGAACCGGGCAAGAGATGTCGAGGAAGTCCAGCAAGTCCAGTATCGAGCCGGCGAACCCTGTTTCGCTCGGCGAAGCCATCGAGCGTCTGCGCGGCAGCACGGACATGAGCGCGGAAGACGCGCTCACCCTTGCCGAAATCGCCATCCAGAATCTGGCGGCCTCACTCGAAGGCAAGGAGGCAACCGATACGGTTGCCGCCCGGACGATCGAGCGGCTCTCGGGTCTCAAGCACGAAATCACGCATTTGCAAGCCTGCGAAATGCACCGCCAACGGATTCCGATGGCCAAGTCGAGGCTGCGAGATGCCGTCAGCGACACCGAGGCCGCCGCGACGCGCATTATGGAATGCGCCGAAGCGATCATCGCGGCCGATACAACCGACGCGCGGACTTACCAGCAAACGGTCTCCGAGCAAGTTATGGCCATCTTCGAGGCCTGCGCGTTCCAGGACATCGCCGGACAGCGTCTCGGAGGCGTCGCCGACGCACTTGAGGGCATGGAGCGGCGCCTTGGCAGGTTCGTGGATGTGGTGGGCGCGGTAAAGGCCTCCGGACCCGCCGATGCGGAGGAAAAGCGCCGCGAGAATCGCAAGCGCAGGCTCATATTGAACGGCCCCGCCTCTGAGGGAGAAGGCATTTCCCAGGCCGATATCGATCGCGTGCTCGGCAGCTGATCTTACCAGCTAAGACGGAACTGCATGGCCACGGGCAGGCGCGCTGTCCGGTCGAACAGGCTGCTCAACACCGAAACAGCATTCGCATCTGCCATATCCCCGGAAACATGCAGCTTGCTCCCCACGAACAGGGCGTCGATGCCGGCATTGGCGGCGCCAGCGATATCCGTCTTCACTCCATCGCCTATGGCCAGAACTTGTGCGGGAGCAACGTTGCTGCCGGCGATGCGGCTGACCGTGTCGAAGGCGCGATGATAGATAGGCAAATGCGGCTTGCCGGCGTAGGTCACCTGCCCGCCCATGGCTTCGTATTCCGCGGCGAGCGCGCCTGCGCAAAAGACCAGCCGATCGCCGCGCTCCACCATCAGGTCTGGGTTGGCGCAGATCATTGGCAGCGTCAGCGCATGGCATTGTCCCAGGATGACGGCATAGTCCTTTGGCGTTTCGGTCTCGTCATCGTTCAGGCCGGTGCAGACCAGACACGATGCCTCGTCCGGCCCGGCGAACCGCACTTTCAGCCCTTCGAACAGCGGCCTGTCCCTTGGCGGGCCAAGGTGAAACACCTTCGCAGCGGCGGCTCCTTCAAGCATTGAGCGTGCCACGTCACCAGACGTGACGATTGCGTCGTAGCAGTCCCGGGACACGCCGATCCTGTCCAGTTGCGCGACGACGGCCTGCCAGGGCCTGGGTGCATTTGACAACAGCACGACGACACCACCGCTGTCGCGGAACCGCTTGCAGGCATCGACGGCGCTGGCATGTGGCCTTACGCCGTCATGCATGACGCCCCAGATGTCACAGAGCCATGCGCGGTAGCGCTGCGCGAGCTGTGCGACAGACTCCAGGCGCGGAATTTCAGCCGTTGAAGTAGCGGTCATGGCGGCGTGGTTAAGCGGTCCACCGGGCAGGGTCAAGGCGAACCAGTGGCCGGAACGGCGCGCAGATCAGGCGGCGCGGACGTCGCGCTGGCCGCCAAAGACCTCCGGGCGGACCGCACGTGGCTCGGAGAAGAGAAAACCCTGACCCAGCTTGACGTCGTGATCGATGACAGTGCCGAGGCTGTTCTCGTCCTCAATTTTTTCGACGATCAGCCGCAGGCTGAACCGCTCCAGATAGGCGCGCATGTCGGCGGCGTGGATGCGGGCGCCTGCCTGGGCCATGCGGGCTGGAAAGACCGATGAGGGCAGCTTGACCGAGCGGAAACCCTTGTCGTGGAGCGACCTGAAATCGACGTCGAGATTGGTAACATTGTCGAGGGAGAAGCGGAAGCCAAGGCCGGCCAGAACACCAAGGCTTTCCAGTTCGATCGGCCCGGCCTTGTCTATGACCTGCTGGCTGAACTCGAAGAACAGGCTCTGGGACAATTCGCGGTTGTCGTCGAGGAAGGAGACAAGCTCGGGGAAGAAATCCTGGTCAAGCAGAGATTGCATGGACAGATTGCAATAGAGGCCACGCGCCTGGCTGCGCTGCTCTAGCCGGCGAAGCACCTGCACAGACCTGTACAACATCACGTTGTCGATGGCCGGCATCGCGCCCGCTGCCTCTGCAACGGCGAGATAATCCCTGGGCATCATCAACTCGCCAGCCTCGTTGCGCAGCCGGGTAAGCGCCTCATAGAAGCGCACGCTGCGCTGCGGCAGGGCGACAATCGGCTGCAAGTAGAGTTCGATGCGGTTAGCATCGATGGCCTTGCGCACCTGTTCGAGGAGCAACGCATCGATGTTGCCACCCACAACCGCAGCAGGCGCCTTGCGCGCAGTTGCGGCTGGCCGGCGAGGCGCGGCTTCCTGCTTGCGGACATTTGCCGCCCGCGTGGCGGGCGCACCAGTGCCCGCGTGTGCCTTTTCGGTGGTGCGCGGGGTACTCCCTTCGGCCTCGCTCTCAACTTCTTCGCCGCCAATTACCTCCTCATCCGGAGTCTCGGGGCCTTCCAGCCGCGCGGACGGCTGGGGCGGAAGCGCGGCCCGGTGACCCTCGGCGATGCGCCGCGCGCG